>DASSZC010000559.1:0-4882 GCA_035702925.1 Gemmatimonadaceae bacterium
GATCGATCGCCCGGTGACCTTCACCTCGCTCGACACCTCGATCGTGCGGGTGAGCGCGCTACTCGGCGCCGCGGCGCAGGCGACGATCGCGCCGCGGGTCGTGCAGCTCATCGGCGTTCGCACCGGCAGGACGAAGCTCGTCGCGTCGAGCGGCGCGAAGACCGATACCGCCGTCGTGGTCGTCGATCCCGCCCCGGTGGCGACGGTGCGCCTCATCCCGGACTCGATCGCCCTCAACCCCGGCGATTCAGCGCGATTCGGCGTCCTGCTCCTCAGCGCGGCGGGCGACACTCTCACCGGCCGCACCGTCACGTGGGCGGCGGGGAATTCGCTCGTCTCCTCCGTCAGCGCGTCGGGCACGGTGCTCGCCGTCGCGGCGGGGCGCACCTTCGTCACCGCGACGTCGGAAGGGGTGGTCGATACCGCGTGGGTCAACGTCGTGGCGACGGGGACGAGCATCGTCCGCACGGACGTCAGCCCGAAGACTCTTCACCTCGTGGCGTTAGGCGCGAAGGCGCAGCTCGTCGCCCAGGGGTACGCCGGCGACTCGAGCCTGGTGCCTGGTCATTACAGCTGGACCGTCAGGCAGGCGCTGCCGCTGCTTTCGGTCGACTCGCTCGGCGGGGTGACTGCGCTCGCCGTCGGCAGCGCGTGGGTGATCGCCACCGAGAAGGGAGGTACCGCAGACTCCGCGCAGGTGACGATCGAGCAGCTCACGCCGGCGGTGCCAGTTGCGCCGCCCCGGACGAGCGGGCGGTCGCCGACGCAGGGCACTGTGCGGCGACAGCCGGTCGTTGCGAGAGCGCTTCCCGTTGGCGTCGCGGGGACGCCACGCACCCAGCCGTAGAGAGGGCGAAGGGCGCGTTCGAGGCGCCGATCGAAGGGGGAAAAGCGTGGGGAGCGTCACCTGTGCGGTGGCACTCCCCATGCGTTTGACGGGGCCATCAGTGCAGCTCTTCACGCCCCCACTCCCCAGCTGAGGCACCATGCCGACGGCCACCAACTGCGCCTTCTGCGAGCTCGTTCGCGGAGCGGGCGAAGCGAGCGTCTGCTACGAGGATTCCGTAGCGATCGCGTTCATGGACATCCAGCCGGTGAACTCCGGCCACGTGCTCGTCGCGCCGAAGCGGCACTTCGAGTCCCTCGAGGACCTGCCTCCCGAGATCGCGATGCACCTCTTCGAAGTCGCGCTCCAGCTCGAGCCGGCGGTGCGGAAGGTGACTAACGCGCAGGGGATGAACATGGTCGTGAACAGCGGGCGCGCGGCGGGACAGGACGTCTTCCACTACCACGTCCACCTGATCCCCCGCCGTGTCGGCGACGGCTTCGACATTCCGCTCCCCTTCCCGGCGTCGGAGATGCCGAACCGGATGCAGCTCGACGCCTGCGCCGCGCGGATCATCGGCGCGCACCACGATTCGACGAGCCGCGCGATGCCGGCCCCTGACACCGCCGACGTCGCCGCCGACTAGCGCGCGCGGTCACATCGCGGGAACACTGCCCGACCGGGGTGTAGCTGTTACCAGCAGCCCGGTCGGGCGTCGCATTGATAGGTGGGTGTCGTCAAGCGCTTTTTTTTTGGCACTGGCGCTTCCGGCACGCGGGCTGCACTCTAGTGGCGCGACGGCAATGATGCCGTCCATGATCGGAGGCGGATGATCGGCAGCTCCAGCGATCCTCGACACCGAGATTCGGCACGCGGCGGGCGGCGCACGGCGCTGCCCAGCACGCTGCCTTCGCTGGCTGCGAAAATTCGCGGTACGTCCTGCGCCCCGACCGGGAGTCCTTCCCGGTGCGGGGCGTCGTCTTTCACCATGAGGTGAGATGTCGAGACGTCGTTCGAGCCGTCAACGGATGATGCGGGACCACGCCACCCTTCCACGTTCAGGCTCCTTCGCCCGTCGCCGCCGTGAGGCATCGGCCGCCGCCACGAAGCGCGCCTACAAGCACGCCGCGATGCGCGACTGCGGACACCGCTGTGTCTACTGCGCGTCGTGGCTCGGCTACGACAACGCGACGCTCGACCACGTGCAGCCGCTCTCGCATGGCGGTGCGCACGCCCCCGGCAACGTCGTCGCCGCCTGCGCGCGCTGCAACCTGATGAAGGGCGACATGCTGCCGCACGAGTTCTTCATTCGCAATCCGTCGGCTGGCGCGAACTTCATCCGCTACGCGCGCGCGGTCCACCGCGCGCTGAAGCGCGCCGCGCGCCGCGCCGTGAGCCTGGCGCTGGCGGGGAATCTCGCCCCGCAGGTGCCGCTGGCCGCATAACGGCGGCCGCCGGCAGCAGTAAGCAGTAAGCGGTAAGCGGTAAGCGATTGCGCAACCGCTGTCGCTACCTGCTTAACAGCTTACAGCTTACAGCTACCGGCTGACGGCCAACGGCCGGCCCGCGGTCGATGCCCAACCTTCGGCGACACCGCTCGCCTCACGATGCGCGAACTCCCACGTCAGCATCGCGCGCTTGCGGGCGATGCCGCCGCCGTAGTTGCCGAAGGCGCCGGTCTTCCGGATGACGCGGTGGCAGGGGATCAGGTAGCTCACCGGATTCCGGCCGACCGCGGTGCCGACGGCGCGCACCGCGGTCGGGGCGCCGGCAGCCGCGGCGAGTTGCTCGTAGGTGACGACCTCCCCCGACGGGATGCGGAGGAGCGCCTCCCAGACCTTGAGCTGCAGGTTGGTCCCCTTCACCAGCACGGCGAGTGGCGCGGTGGTGCGCGTGGCGTCGCCGAAGATCTGGTCGATGAGCTGCTGAGTCGCCGCCGGGTTCTCGACGAGGCGCGCCCCCTCCCACGACTCGGCGAGCAGCTGCTGCGCCCGCGCGATCCCGCCGTCGGTCGCGAAGTAGAGCCCGCAGATCCCGCGCGGCGTGGTGCCGATGACGCACTCGCCGAATGGAGTGTCGTGCACCCCCCACTGGATCGTGAGGCCGTCGCCGGCGCGCTTGAATTCCCCAGGCGTCACAGCGTCGATGGTGACGAAGAGGTCGTGCAACCGCCCCGCGCTCGACAACCCCGCCTCGTAGGTCGCGTCGAGCAGGGAGCGCGACTCGGCGAGCAGCGCTCGCGCGTGGGCGACGGTCTGGAACTGGAGGAAGCGTTTCGGGCTGATCCCGGCCCAGCGGGTGAAGAGCCGCTGGAAGTGCGACTCGCTCAGCCCGACGTGGGCCGCGACGTCGGCGAGCGACGGCTGTTCGCGCGAGCGCTCGTCGAGATACTGGATGGCCTGCTCGATCTTCTCGTAGTCGGTGCGCATGGCTTGATACTACAACGGGTGGGCGCAAGCGCCCACCCGTTTCGTGCTGACTTTCGAACCGGTCTTCCGGCGGTTGCCGAACGGGCCGGTCAGCGCCCGGAATCGCTGGTATCGGGCTCCGACTCCTCGGGTTCCTCGGGCTCCCCCGACTGCTGCTTCGTCAGCTTGTCGATCTCCTTGGCGCGCGCCTGCATCCGCTGCATCTCGGCCGCGTGCGCCTTGAGGAAGGCGACGTTCGCCATCGTGTTCGCCGAGACCTTGCTCCTGTCCGCGCCCGGCATGTCGAGCACCGCGGAGGTCATCGCCGCCTGGAACAAGGCCATCGTCGCGACCATGTAGCCGCGCGGGGTGAATCCGGCCTTGATCAGCGCGGCCTTGAACTCGGGGACCTTGTCCAGGCGCCTGGCCATGTCGTCGAGGGTCTTCCCGTCCTCCTCTTCGTTGTCGTCCTCCTTTTCGTCCGCGTACTTCTTCGCAAGCTCGGGGTGCGCCTTCACCGTGGCGTACATGTTCTCCTGCACCTGCGCCATCCTGTTGAGCACCGGCATCGTCAGGCGGAAGCTCTCGATCGCCTTCATGTCGGCGTCGTTCTGCGCGGCGAGCGGGGCGCTCGCCGCGGCGACGGAGAACACGATTGCCGCCAGGCGGCCGTACATCCGGACAACTCGCATGCGTTTCAAGGGGTCAGGTTTGTTGAACGACGATGATGCCTGCGGGAAATCAGTAATCGACGGGGCGGAGGTAGCTTTCGCCGATCGCGCTGTGGCTGAGCATCGCAACGGTCGGCAACTTCCGCTTCCAGTGCGTCCCGTCCACCCGCCTACGGACGACTTCGACGTCGGCCGCGTCAAACCCGCGGGCGACGACCTCCGCCGGGGTATAGCCGGAAAGGATGTGGTTGAGGATCCGATCCGCCTTCTCGTAGCTGATCCCGAAATCCCCTTCGTCGGTCTGGCCGGCGACGAGGTCCGCCGACGGTGCCTTGTCGACGATCGGCGCCGGCACGCGGAGGTGCCGGGCGAGCGCCCAGACCTGGGTCTTGAACAGGTCGCCTAACGGGTTGACCGGCGGCGAGTCGTCGGCGTGCCAGGTGAAGTAGCCGAACAGCCGCTCCGTCTTGTTGCCGGTGCCTAACGGTATGGCCGCCTGCTTCGCCGAGAGGTCGAAGAGGGCGATCATCCGCACCCTCGCCATCACGTTGCCGCGGCGCGTCGCATCGGCCTCCGGCTCGGCGGCGAGGTAGCCGTCGACCGCGCCGCTGATGTCGAGGGTCCGCGCCGGAATGCCTAACGCGTCGATGACGAGCTGGGCGTGCTCGAGACTGGCCGGGCTCGAGGTGCGGTACGGCATCCGCACGCCGATGACGTTCCCGGGGCCGAGCGCCAGCGCGGCGAGCCAGGCGGTGACCGCCGAATCGACCCCCCCCGAGATGCCGACGATCGCCTTCCTGAAGCCGCGGGCCGCAGTCTCCTCGCGAATGAACCGCACGAGCCACTCGGTGACGAGGACCGGATCGATCTCGAGCCGCGGCGGGCCCCCGGAATCGCTGGCGCGGACCACGGTGATGGGAGCGGCCGGCGCGCGATCGGTGGCGTCGGCGACGGACTGGTGATGGGCGGCGGGGGTG
>DASSZC010000031.1:0-3160 GCA_035702925.1 Gemmatimonadaceae bacterium
TGTGGAGGGCGCGGCCGAGGGCGGCGAGGGCGGCTTCCTTCACCGTCGCGGAGCTCACCGCGGCGATCCGCCGGGTACTCGACGGCTCGCCGGCCGAAGGGGCGGAGTCGTTGCCGGCGGTCAGCTCGGCGTCCACCGCCAGAGTGTGAGCGGGACCCCGTCGCTGTAGAGGTCGGGGACGGTACCCTCGCGCGCGAAGCCGGCGGCGGCGAGGAGCTTGAGCATCGACGCGGTGCTTTCGTCGTCAGGCAGTTCGGCAACGACGAGGCGCGCGTGTTCGGCGACCAGCTCCGCCTTGGCCAGCGCGAGAAGGGCGCGGGCGATCCCATGGCGGCGGCGATCGGGGCGAACGCCGATCCAGAGCACCGCGCCGGTGCCCGAGGTTCCGGCGACGAGGCCAACGAAGACCAGCCCGGCGGCGTCCCCGTCCCCGTCGAAGACGGCGAGCCCGCGACACTCCGGGTTGTCGCGCAGTGCGCGCTCGAACAGCTCGCGCGGCCGCCCCGGCGGGCAGAGGGCGCGCGCCGAAGCGATGGCGTCGGGGCCGAGTGCCTGCGGGTCGAGGGGGACGACCCGGATCGCGTCCGTGTGCGTGCTCACGGCGGGCTGGCTAGATGTGGAGGGCGCGGCCGAGGGCGGCGAGGGCGGCTTCCTTCACCGTCTCGGAGAGCGTCGGGTGTCCGTGCACCGTGATGCCGACGTCGTCGGTCGAGCCGCGATATTCCATCGCCAGCACGACCTCGGCGACCAGCTCCGAAACGCCAGGCCCGATCATGTGGCAGCCGAGGATCTCGTCGGTGCGGGTGTCGGCGATGAACTTGACGAAGCCCTGCGTCTCGCCGGCGGTGCGCGCGCGCCCGTTGGCGGAGAAGGGGAACTTGCCGACGCGATATTCGCGGTCGCTCTCCTTCACCTGCCGTTCGGTGAGCCCGACGACAGCGATCTCCGGCCAGGTGTAGACGATGCCGGGGATGGTGCGATAGTGCATGTGCACGGGCTTCCCGGCAATGACCTCGGCGGCGATCACCCCCTCGTCCTCGGCCTTGTGGGCGAGCATCGGGCCGGGGACGCAGTCGCCGATCGCGTAGACGTTCGGCAGGTTGGTGCGCATCTGGTCGTCGACGAGGATCTCGCCGCGCCTGCCTAACGCGAGACCGAGCGCGGCGGCGTCGATCCCGGTGGTCGCCGGCCGGCGGCCGACGGAAACGAGGACGTGGTCGCCCTCGAGCCGCTCCTTCGCGCCATCCTTCTCGACCTCGACGAAGACCCCGCTCCCGGTGAGCCCGCCGCCGACGACCTTCGTCCCGGTGCGGATGTCGAGCCCCTGCTTGCGGAGGACGCGATCCGCTTCCTTGACGACATCGTCGTCCATCCCGGGGAGGATCGCCGGGAGGAGCTCGATGACGGTGACCTTCGCGCCGAGCCGGCGCCAGACGGAGCCGAGCTCGAGCCCGATGACGCCGCCGCCGATGACGATCAGGTGCTGCGGGACCTTCGGGATGGTGAGGGCGCCGACGTTGGAGAGGACGCGCTGCTCGTCGAACTTGAGGAAGGGGAGCTCGATCGGTACCGAGCCGGTGGCGATGATGACGTGCTTCGCCTGGTACGAGGTGATGTTGTTGTCGGGGGGGCCCCCCTGCACCTCGACGACGTTGTTCGCCTTGAGCGTCCCCCGCCCCTTCGCCCACGTGATCTTGTTCTTCCGGAAGAGGAACTCGATCCCCTTCGTGTTCTGCCCGACGACGTCGTCCTTCCGCTTCTGCATCGTCGCGACGTCGAGCTTCAGGTCGGCGAGCGAGATCCCGTGCGCCTTCGCCTCGTGCCCCATGAACTCGAAATGGTGCGACGACTCGAGCAGCGCCTTCGACGGGATGCAGCCGACGTTGACGCAGGTCCCGCCTAACGTCCGGTCCATCTCGACGCAGACGGTGTCGAGCCCGAGCTGCGCGGCGCGGATGGCGGCGACGTAGCCGCCGGGGCCGCCGCCGATGATGACTACGTCAACGTTGTTCATCAGTGCCTTGCAGGGCGACTAGAGAGGGTAGAGCGAGGAGAGACGCCGCGCGGATGCTGTTCAACACGGCGACGAGAGATGAGAGAGGCTCCGATGGAGAGATGAGAGACGAGAGACGAAAGGAGGATTGCGGTTACCGGCATACCTGCCGTCGCCATTCCGCCCAGCCGGTTCTCTCGTCTCTCATCTCTCGATCGCGGTATCTCTCATCTCTCATCGCAGTGTCATAGCCCGCAAGGCGCACCTAACCGATGAGCATTGACGCCGGGTCTTCCATCAGCTCCTTCACTCGCACGAGGAAGAGCACCGAGTGCTGGCCGTCGACGATGCGATGGTCGTAGGAGAGCGCGACGTACATCATCGGCCTGATCTCGACCTTGCCGTCGATGGCGACAGGGCGGTCCTGGATCTTGTGGAGGCCGAGGATGCCGACCTGCGGGTGGTTGACGATCGGCGTCGACATCAGCGAGCCGAAGACGCCGCCGTTCGTGATCGTGAAGGTGCCGCCGGTGAGGTCGTCCATCGCCAGCTTGCCGTCGCGTGCCTTCTTCGCCAGCGTCGCGATGTCGCGGCTGATGTCGAGCAGTCCCTTGGCGTGCGCGTCGCGGATATTGGGGACGACGAGGCCGGCGTCGGAGGCGACGGCGATCCCCATGTTCACGTAGTGCTTGTAGACGATGCTGTCGCCGTCGATCTGCGCGTTGAGGACGGGGATGTCGTTGAGCGCCATCACCGCCGCCTTCACGAAGAAGGGCATGAAGCTCAGTTTCACGCCGTACTGCTTCTCGGTCTTCTCCTTGAACCTCTCGCGGAGCTTCGACACGGCGCTCATGTCGATCTCGTTGAACGTCGTCAGCATCGCCGTCGACTGGCGGGCGTTGAGCAGGTTCTCGGCGATCCGCTTGCGGCGCGTCGTCATCTTCTCTCGCGTCTCGCGGGTGCCGTCGCTCGGGCGGGGCGCGGCGGCGGAGATCGACGCCGCGTTAGGCAGCCCGGCGCCCTTCGGCGCCGCGGCCGGGGCTGCCGGCGCGGGGGCGGGAGCGGCGAGCGCCGATGCGGCCGCCGCGGTCCCGCGCGCCGCCTGGTCGAGGACGTCGGTCTTCGAGATGACGCCGCCGCGGCCGGTGCCGGACACCGCGCCGAGAT
>DASSZC010000147.1:0-3029 GCA_035702925.1 Gemmatimonadaceae bacterium
AGAACGGTGTCAGGTTGTCGGTGTCGATCCAGAACAGCCCGACCACCGCGATCAGCACCAGCGGGACGAACTTGAGAATCGTCGTCACCAGCTGAACGCGGCCGCCCTCCTTGATCCCGAGGATGTTCACGAAGGTGAGCAGCCCGATCGTGGCGATGCCGATGATCGCGGCGAGCAGATTGTGGGTGCCGAGCGCGGGCCAGAACACCGCCAGGTAGCCGACGAACGCGACGGTGATTGCCGCGTTGCCCGCCCAAGCTGCGATCCAGTAGCCCCAGGCCGTCCAGAAGCCGGCGAAGTCGCCGAACGCCCGGCGCGAGTACACGTACGGCCCGCCTGTCCGCGGGAAGGTCCGCCCCATGCGAGCGAAGACCAGCGCCAGCAGCATCGCGCCGACGCCGGTGAACAGCCAGCCGACTATCGAGACGGGTCCAGCTGCGCCGGCGAGTGACGCCGGCAGCAGGAAGATGCCCGACCCGACCATGTTTCCAATGACGAGTGCTGTGACCATCCACAGCCCCATCGTGCGCTTGAGATTGCCTTGCGGCATTACGCACCTCCTTGCAATGCGCCGGCGTGCAGGCACGCCGACGCGCTGTGTGTGCATCAAGCCTCGTGTTTTCGGGCACGCGGGCCATCCGGACAAGCCACGGGCGCCAATCCGTGAAACGGGGCGTAGTTACACGCGTTTGTGCGACCTAGCGTCGCTGTAATGACGCAGGGCCTGTCGAGCCGCGAAGCACAACGACGCCTGGCGCACTTCGGCCCGAACGAGCTGCGGCGCGAGGCTGGGCCTTCGCTGTGGCGCGACCTCGTGGCGCAGCTCATCCATCCACTCGCGATCCTCCTCGAGCTCGCCGCCGTCCTTGCGTGGGCGAGCGAGTCGGCCGCCATCGCGCTCGCGATCGTCGCGGTCGTGATCCTCAACGCCGTCCTCGCCGTCTGGCAGGAACGCCAAGCGGAGCGGGCGATCGAAGCACTGCAGGAATACCTTCCCCAGCAGGCGCGAGTCGTGCGCGACGGCCATGAGGTGGTCATCCCGGCGCGCACGCTCGTCCCAGGCGACCTCCTGTGCCTCGAGGAGGGCGACGGGATCTCAGCCGACGCCCGCCTGGTCGACGGCTCGCTCGAAGTCGACATGTCGACCTTGAACGGCGAGTCCGCGCCGGTCGTGCGGATGGCCGACGCGAGCGACGACTCGCTGCCGCGGCTCGAGCAGCTCAACCTCGTCTTCAGCGGAACAGCGGTGACGGAGGGCAGTGCGAGCGCCGTCGTTCAGTCGACGGGCATGCACACCGAGCTCGGCCGCGTCGCGGCGCTGTCTCAGCGGACCGAGACCGAGCAGAGCCCGTTGCAGCTCCAGGTGCGGCGCGTCGCCTGGCTGCTCGCGCTCATCGCGTTCGTCTCGGCCGTCGCGTTCATCCCGCTCGGGATGCTGTTCGCCGGGCTTCCGCTTCACGACGCGGCCCTGTTCGGGATCGGCCTGCTCGTCGCAAACGTCCCCGAGGGCCTGCTGCCGACGATCACGCTCGCACTCGCCGTCGGCGTGAGGCGACTCGCGTCGCAGCGAGCGCTCGTGAAGCGACTGAGCGCCGTCGAGACCCTGGGATCGACCACCGTCATCTGCACGGACAAGACGGGCACACTTACGCAGAACCGCATGGAGCTGGTGGACCTCTGGTCGCCGCTGGGCGGTGGCGGCGAGCACTCGCGCGCGGCAGGGATCCTCGCCGCCTGCAACAACGCACACATGGACGATGGGACGCCGATCGGCGATCCGACGGAGGTCGCGCTGCTGACTGCTGCGCAACGCCTCGGCGCTGCGCCGGCGCGGCGATTGCGCGAATTCCATTTCGACCCGTCGCTCAAGCGGATGGCCACGATCGACGAGATCGACGGCGAGCAGCGCGTTCACGTCAAGGGCGCGCCGGACGTGCTGCTGGAACTTGCGACGAGCGTCCGCGTCGGGTCGCGTATCGAGCCGCTCGATGCCGGCGCACGCGCGCGGATCACCGCGACAATCGAGGGTCACGCCGCGCGTGGGCTGAGATTGATCGCCGTCGCCGAGCGAGTCGCCGAGGAACGAGACCTCACGGGTTCGCGCCCGGAGGTGGAACGCGACCTGACGCTCGTGGCGATCGCCGCTCTTTCCGATCCGCCGCGGCCTGAGGTGGCCGAGGCCGTCCGCCGCTGCCACGCGGCAGGCATCCGGATTCACGTCGTGACGGGCGACCACGGCAAGACCGCGCTTGCGATCGCTCAATCGGTCGGGATCGGGCGCGACAACTCGCGGGTCGTCGAGGGCCCGGAGCTGGACGCGATGAGCGAGGCCGAGCTCGACCGGCTGCTGTCGACCAAGGACGAGCTGATCTTCGCGAGGAGCTCGCCCGAGGCGAAGCTCCGCATCGCCGACGCGCTGCGGGACCTCGGTGAAACGGTCGCGATGACCGGTGACGGTGTCAACGACGCGCCGGCGCTGCGCCGCGCGGACATCGGCGTGGCGATGGGAATCGGGGGCACCGACGTCGCGCGCGAGGCGGCCACGATGATCCTCACCGACGACAACTTCGCGACGATCGTGACGGCAGTCGAAGAGGGGCGGCGCGTCTACCAGAACATCCGCAAGTTCATCGTCTACATCTTCGCCCACCTCCCGCCGGAGGCTGTCCCGTTCCTCGCGTTCGCGCTCAGCGGCGGCGCGATTCCGCTGCCGCTCACCGCGCTCCAGATCCTCGCGATCGACCTGGGGACCGAGACGCTGCCGGCGCTCGCGCTGGGGCGCGAACGGGCGGAGCCGGGCATCATGAGCCAGCCGCCGCGCCCGCGCAGCGAGGGAGTCCTCACCGGCGCGCTCTTCCGCCGCGCCTGGCTCTTCCTCGGGATGATCTCGGCGGCCTTGGTGATGGGCGCCTTCTTCGTTCCGCTCCTCGACGCGGGATGGTCGCTCGGCGATTCAGTCGACGCGGGCTCGCCTTTCCACCACGCATACATCCAAGCGACGACGATGACCTTCCTCGCGATCGTCGCCT
>DASSZC010000201.1:0-4676 GCA_035702925.1 Gemmatimonadaceae bacterium
CTCGACACCGATGGCGCCGCGATCGTGATCCACGCGCTGGCCGACGACTACCAGACGGATCCGTCGGGGGCATCGGGGTCGCGGATCGCCTGCGGGGTGATTCGCCGTTAGGCGAGGAAAGCGGTAAGCTGAAAGCAGTCAGCGGACGGCGGCACCGCAACGCAGGTGCAACGGCGTCCGCTGTTTCGCAGTCGCTTCCTGCTTGACGCTTACCGCTTACAGCCCGTCGAACGCCCGCGGCGTCACCCCCGCCGCCGCTCGACTACACGCTCCTCGGGCTCCGGCTCGCCTGCCAGCGGGACCTCGAGCATCCGGAACGCCGGACGATCGGGGTAGTGCTCCTTGAGCACCGGGAGCGCGACGTTGTAGACGGGGATCCCCTGGGCGGTCTTTCCCTGGGGTGACCCCTTGTGCGCGTGGCCGTGCACGACCGCGTGCACGCGATAGCGCGACAGCGGTTCCTCGAGCCGGCTGCTGCCGAGCCATGGATAGATCTCCAGCGGCTCCCCCTCGACCGTCTCACGAATCGGGGCGTAGTGCAGCACCGCGATCCTGCTCGGGGTGCGGAGCTTGGCGAGCGCACTCTCCAGCTTGAGCGCCTCGTCCACCGCCTCGCGGACGAACGCCTTGATCGAGTGTTCGCCCCACGCGCCGAGGGCGCCGCGGCCGAATCCCCCGGCGAACCCTTTGACCCCGGCGAAGCCGACACCCGCCACCTCGACCGCGTCGCCGTCGAGGACGTGGATCCCCGCTTCGGTGAGGACGTCGCGAACCTCCGCCTCCCTCCCCGACTCGTAGTCGTGATTGCCCAGCACCACGACGATCGGAATCTTCACGCACGTCGTCAGGTCCTTGGCCAGCGCCCGCGCCTCCTCGGGAAGCCCGTAGTCGGTGAGGTCCCCGCTGATCACCAGTACGTCGGCCTGCCGCGCGATCTCCGTGAAGAGCGGGACGAGCATCCCCTGCGATGCCTTCCCGTAGTGGACGTCACTGACCGCCGCGACCCTGACCGTTCCGTTCGCCTCCGCCATTCACACCTCCTCGTGGTCATGGCCCGCTACTGAACAAAGCGGGCCACGGCGTCGCGGATGCGATAGCCCCGGTCTTGCACTGTCGGGGCGGCATGTCATACCACTCGACGCTCGACGATTCCGCCTTCGATACGAACACCTTCTACCGGCGCACCCTGCACGTCCTCAGCGATGCGCAGGTGCCATTCCTCGTCGGTGGTTCGCACGCCTTCCTGCACTACACCGGAATCGCCCGCGACACCAAGGACCTCGACCTGTTCGTTCGCCACGAGGATCTGCAGGCCGCCCTCGAGGCCCTAGGCCAGGCTGGGTACCGCACCGAGCGGACGTTCAGCCACTGGTTGGCAAAGGCCTTTCAGGGCGACGACTTCGTCGATCTCGTCTTCTCCTCGGGGAACGGCGTCGCCCGGATCGATGACGGATGGTTCGATCACTCGGTCGAGTCGCAGGTGCTGGGGATGCCCGTCAGGCTGGCGCCGGCCGAGGAGCTCATCTGGCAGAAGGCCTTCCTCATGGAGCGCGAGCGCTTCGACGGGGGCGACGTCATGCACCTGCTGCTGCGCTGCGGCAAGTCGCTCGACTGGGACCGACTGCTCGCGCGCTTCGACGACAACTGGCGGCTGCTCTTCACCTACCTGACGCTGTTCGGCTTCGTCTATCCCGGTGTGCACGGCCCGATCCCGGACAACGTCTACCAGTCGCTCCTCGAGCGGGCACGCCAGCCGGAGCCTGCGCAGCCCGACCCGCCACTCTGCCGCGGGACGCTGGTCTCACGCACGCAGTACCTCATCGACATCGGGCGCTGGGCGTTCCGCGACGCGCGCATCCAGCCGCATGGGTCGATGACGCCGGAGGAGACTGTGTACTGGACCTGGGCGATCGACCACGTGAAGTGATCAGCGGTCGAGGGCAGCGGTCAGCCGCGCCTTCACCGCTTCCCACTCGCGCGCGAGGATGCTGAACCAGACGCTGTCGCGAATGCGGCCCGCCTCGGTGACCATGTGCTCGCGGAAGATTCCTTCCTGAGTCGCGCCGAGGCGGAGGATCGCGTTGCGCGACCGCTCGTTGAGCACGTCGGTCTTCAGCTCGACGCGGCGAAGGCCGAGGGTCTCGAAGGCGTGCGTCAGGAGGAGGAGCTTCGCCTCGGTGTTCACCGCCGTCCGCTGCCAGGGGCGGCCGACCCAGGTCCAGCCGATCTCGATCCGGCGGTCGATCGCCGAGTAGTTGCCGAAGCGCGTGCTGCCGATCGCCCGCTCCGATCCCTGCTCGAGGATCGCGAAGGGGAGCGCGCTCCCCTCGTCCTGCGCGGCGAGCGCGCGCCCGATGTACGCGCCGAGCGCCTCCGGGGTCGACGCGTCCTCGCGTGTCAGCCGCCAGAGGTCACGGTCGCTGGCGACCGGCGCGAGGAGCGCGACGTGGTGCCTGCCTAACGGTTCGAGGCGGACGTGCCGCCTGGCAAGCGTCACCGGCGACAGCGCCGGCCCCGGGCCGGCGTCGCCAGGTGGGGGCGTGAACGGGCGCGCCGGCGCGCCTGGCGTGCCGTCCATTGCCTAACGCGCGGAGATCAGCTGCTCGCGGGCGACGTCGGCGAGCTCGCCCCGCGACGCCACTCCCATCTTCTCGAAGATGTTCGAGAGGTGGGTGCTGACCGTTCGCGGCGAGATCCCGAGCGCGACGCCGATCTCCTTGTTCGAGCGACGGGCGACGACCAGCTGGATGATCTCGATCTCGCGGCCCGTCAGCCCTTCCGCCCCGCGGGCGGCGACCAGCGCCGGGGGGCGGGCCCCGAGGGCGCGCAGCTGCTCGCGCGTCGCGTCCAGCTCCGGCTGCGCGCCGAGCCGGGCGAAGATGTCGTGCGCGCGCCGCAGCTCGCGCGCGGCCCCTTCGCGGTCCCCGGTTTCGGCGAGCGCCCGTGCCAGCTGGCGGCGCAGCCGCGCCGCGTCAGGCACGAACGGGATCGCCTCGAGCCGGTCCGTCGCCGCCCGGAGCAGGTCCACCGCGTGCCCCGCGTTCCCCTCGAGCAGGTCGACCATCGCGTCGCAGGCATCCGCCCACGCCAGCCCGAGCTCGTGGCCGACCCGCTCCGAGTCGGCGCGGAGCCGCGCGCCTAACGCGCGGGCGCGCGGCAGCGCGCTGGCCCAGAGCGCGGCCTCGGCGACCATCGGCAGCAGCCGGTGGATCGCCCAGACGACGTAGCCGCTCCGCTCGATCATCGCCAGCGCCTTCTCCCCCGTGTGCAGCGCCGCCGGGAAGTCGCGTTGCGCGAGCGCAAGCGCGACGCGCCCGACCATCGCCGGGATCTGCAGCTGCACGTCCGTCGGTCTCGCCGCGCCGGCGCTGGCCGCTCCGATCGCCTCCGCCTCGGCGACGAGTGCCGTCGCCTTCGCGGTGTCGCCACGGCCGATGTGGACGAGCGCGCTCCATACCAGGATCCGCGGGAGCAGCGAGCGCTGTCCCATCGCCTGCGCGAGCGCGATCGTCCGCTCGGCGATCGCGATCGCGCCGTCCCAGTCGCCGGTTCCCGACGCGAACTCGATCTCGATCTCCCCGGCCCAGACGCGCAGGATCGGGGAATTCATCTCGTCGGCGAGGCGGATCGCCTCCGCCAGGTGCTCGGCTACCTCGCGCGACTGTCCGGTGAGACCCCCGAGCATCGCCAGCGCCCAGTGGACAGTCGCCTCGACGATTCGGTTCTTCGCGGCGCGCGCGTGACGCAACGCCTCCTGGCCGTGGACGCGCGCACGCTCGGCCGGTCCCGTCCACGCGTAGAGGAGGAGCAGGGCGCGATGGACACGCGCGAGCGATTGCGGCGAGCCTTTCTTCTCGGCCGCCGCGAGGACGCTGGTGAGCACGCCCTCCGCTTCCTGCCGACGTCCCATCTCGACAAGGCACACGCCCTTCGCGAGCGAGGCGCGAAGGCCGAGATCGAGGTCGTTCGCTTCGCGCGCCGCGTCGACCGCCGTGTCGAAGTGGCTCACCGCGTCGCTGAACCGCCCGCCCCAGTAGGCGAGGAGCCCGAGCCTCCGCTCGACGGCGGCGAGCGCCGCGGCGTCTCCGCGCTCACGGGCGGCGTCACGAAGTCCCGTCCAGAGTTCGAGCGCCCCCGCGTGATCGCCGATGCGCTGCCTCGCGCGCGCGAGGTCGGCGGTCAGTCCGCGCGCTTCGGCGTCGTCGTATACCTCCCCGGCGCGCCGTCCCTCGGCCAGCGCGGCGGAGAGATAGTTCACCGCCTCACGGTCGGCGTGGCTGGCGAGCGCGTTGCGGCCGGCGACGCCGAGGTAGCGCGCGGCCCGCGCCGCGAGCTTCGGCGAGGCAGCGCGGGCGAAGTGCGCCGCCAGCTCGTCGGCGTGGCGATCGGCGGCGGCGCCGTAGTGCGCCTCGAGCGCGATCGCGATGCGCTCGTGCAGCACGCGCGCACCGGCTGCCCCGAGCCGGGCGAGCAGCGCCTCGCGAAGGAGCGGATGCGTCACGTCGTACTGCACTTCCTCGCCCTCGACGCGCTCCTCGAGGACACGCTCCGCGCGCAGCTCGCCTGACGCGGCGGCGAGGTCGGCGCGCCCCGCCAGGCTCACCGCATCGAGCGTCTCGAGCGTGACCCCGGTGCCGAGCACCGCGATCAGCTCGGCGAGCGCGAGCGCGGCCGGG
>DASSZC010000407.1:0-2210 GCA_035702925.1 Gemmatimonadaceae bacterium
GACCCGCCCCTCTCTCGTCTCTCGTCGCCGTGTTGAAGCTCGAGGCGCGCCAGCGCCGCGCCCTGATCTCCGGCCATCCGCTCGACGCGCTGCCGCGCCCCTCGCGCCGCCTCCTCGCTCTCCGCGCTCGCCGTCCGCCGCAGCTCGGCGATCGTTCGCTCGATCTCGGCCCGCGCGTCGAGGAGGTAGCGCCGCGCTTCCTGGCGCGACGCGCGCTCGACCTCGCGCTCCCGCTCGCGGACGTGCAGCTCGCGCTCGGCCAGCCGCTGCGCGCGTTCGCGCGCCTCGCTCGCCATCGCCGCCGTCTCCCGCTCGCGCGCGGTCAGCTCGGTGTCGCGCCGCTCGAGCGACTCGATGAGCGCCGCCGCGTTGCGCTCGTCGATCGGCAGCCGCTCTTCGGCGCGATCGATCACCGCCCCCGGGAGGTTCAGTCGCTTCGCGATGCTGATCCCGTACGACCGCCCGGGGATCCCCTTGATCAGCCGGTAGGTCGGCGCCAGCGCGACCGCGTCGAACTGGAGCGAGGCGTTGACGACGCCGGGATTCTCCCCGGCGAGCTGCTTGAGCGCGCCGAGGTGGGTGGTCGCCAGGGTGAGCACCCCGCGCGCCGTCAGCGCCTCGAGGATCGCCCCGCCTAACGCTGCGCCCTCGACCGGGTCGGTCCCCGACCCGAGCTCGTCGACCAGCGCCAGCGAACGGTCGGTCGAAAGCCGGAGAATCTCGCCGAGGTTGCGCAGGTGCGCGCTGAAGGTGGAGAGCGATGCCTCGATCGACTGCTCGTCGCTGATGTCGGCGTAGACGTCGTCGAACACGGCGAGCCGAGTCCCCGGCTCGACCGGCACCGGCACGCCGCACTGGGCGAGCATCGAGAGGAGCCCGACCGCCTTGAGGAGCACCGTCTTGCCACCGGTGTTCGGTCCCGAGATGAGCAGCGTCCGCTCCCCCGGCGCCATCGACAGGTCGAAGGGGACGACCGCCACCCCCTGCGCGAGGAGCAACGGGTGACGCCCGCCGGCGATGGCGAAGCCGTCGCGCGGCGCCCCGAGCTCGGCGTTCGCGCAGCCGAACTCGATCGCGTAGCGCGCGCGCGCGTAGAGCGAGTCGAGGGCGATCAGCGCGCCTGACGATGCGACCAGGTCGTCGCGCAGCGGACGCACGCGGTCGGTCGCCTCGAGCAGGATGCGGTCGACCTCGCGCTGCTCCTCGACCTCGAGCTCGCGGATCCGGTTCCCGAACTCGATCGCCGCCGGTGGCTCGACGAACAGCGTGCCGCCCGTCTGCGAGGAGTCGTGCACGATCCCGCCGAGCGCGACCTGTCCCCCGCGCCGCACCGGCATCACGTAGCGCCCGTTGCGGACGGTGACCGACGCGTCAGGCACCCGGTGATGCTCCTCGAGCCGCGCCATCTCGCGCTCGATGATCCGGATCAGCGCACCGTGCGCCGCCGCCAGCTCGCGGCGAATCCCGCGCAGCGCCGGCGACGCCTCGTCGCGGACACGCCCCTCCTCATCGACGATCCGCTCGATCGCGTCCTCGGTCGGCCGGTCCTGCACCAGCTGCTCGCGCAGCCGCGCCAGCACCGCGCGCCCCGCCGCCGGACGCTGGGCATCGGCGAGCGAGTCGCGACTGCGCCGCGCCGAACGGAGAAGGATGCCGATCCCGAGCAGCTCGGGTCCGTTGAGCCCCGCGCCTTCGACGCGCAGCCGCCGCAATCCCGCCGCGACGTCAGGGATCGCCTCCGGCCCCCATGGCTCGTCCCCCTGCACCAGCGCCCGCATCCCGGCGACGCGGGCGTGCTCTCCCTCGAGCCACTCGCGATCGACGCGCGGCTCGAGCCCCCGCACCTCCGCCGCCCCGAGCGTCGACGACGCACGCTCCGCGACGACCGCGAGCGCACGCGGCAGATCGAGAAGGGCAAGAGCATGGGGATTCATGGGCGCTCGGCGGGCGGGACAACCAAATGTACTCGCCGGGCGGGGATGGGCGCGACTGGGGCGGGATGCGGCGATTCGCCAGCCCTGCGAGGAAGAGATTCACGGGGTTTCGAAGTTGCGATGCACAGGCTCTTCGAAACAGCGATGCACGGGAAGCGCGAGTACGAGATTCACGGTGAACGACACCGCATTCGATGCACGATGTACGAGCGGCGGGCGGTGGAGCGGGTGGTGTGCCGTCATCCAACCAGCCGTTCCGTGCATCTGATTTCGTTC
>DASSZC010000292.1:0-4796 GCA_035702925.1 Gemmatimonadaceae bacterium
GCGTCGACCATCTCCTCGGCGACGAAGTTGGCCTGCTGCCAGCCCCCGTAGGCGAAGAGGACGGGGACGAGCGCCGTGCCTAACGCTATGGCGAGCGCCGCCGGCGGAGCGTGGGTCGCCGTGCTCGCCGGCGAGGCCAGCGGATGCGCACCGGAGAAGGCGAGCCCGCCGACAACCAGCGCGACGATCGCGGCGAGCTTGAGGATCGTGAAGACGTTCTGCGTCACCGCCCCCGGCCGGACGCCGACGATGTTGACGAGGGCGAGGAGGACGATCACCCCGGCGGCGAGGGGGATGCGCGCGGCGGCACCGAGCCCGAGAAGGGGGACGGCGTAGCTGGCAAAGGTGACCGCGACCGCCGCCGTCGCGCCGCTGGCAATGGCGACGAGCAGCGCCCATCCGTAGAGGAATGCCGGGAGAGGTCCGAAGGCATCACGCAGGTACGCGTACCCGCCACCCGCGGTTGGCCGCAGCGCTCCGAGCTCGGCGAAGATGAACGCGCCGAGGATGGCGACCACCGCGCCGATCCCCCAGACGAGCATCGTGAGTCCGGCGGTGCCGACGCGCTGCGCGACGATCGCCGGGTTGAGGAAGATCCCCGAGCCGATGATCCCGCCGACGACCATCATCGTCCCGCTGAAGGGGCCGATGCGTCTCGCGTAGCCGACCGACGACTCGCTCACGGTGCTCTCAGGCGATGGAGTCGCCGGGGTGGCCGGCGCTACCAGTCGCCGCGCCGCTCACCGCGGCGGTAGGCGGCGAGCAGGGTGAAGATCACCCCGCCATTGGCGATCCCGAGCCCGGCGAAGAAGGCCGCCCTGCCTAACGCGTAGTCGTTGGTGTGGAAGCTCCACATCACGCAGTAGATCCCGACCGCGGCCCAGCCGATGCAGCCCCCGGCGGCAACCAGCCAGTCGTTGCGCCGGTCGCGGTCGGCCTTCGCCTCGGCGTCAGCGTTCCGTTCGACGAATTCCTCGAGCGTCCCGCGGCTACGGGTCATGGGCGAGTCGGTCATGGAAGGGGTGATGCCGACGAAGCTACGATCCCGTTCCCGCGGTCGCCAGACTCTGCCGTCACTCCTCGACGGCGGTTATCGCGTCCCGATAGAGGGCGACCGATTCGTCATCGAACAGGCAGGCGACGATCCGCTCGAACTCTGCCTCCCACTCGCGCATCGCCGCGACGGCGATCCTCGCCGCGCGCGGCTTGGGGAATCCGTAGACCCCGGTCGATATCGCCGGAAACGCGATCGACGCGACGTCCCCCGCCCCGCGCGCCCGCTCGAACGAGCTCTCGTACGCCCGAGCCAGAAGCTCGTCCTCCCGCTGCTTCCCCCCATGCCAGATCGGCCCGACCGCATGAATGACGTAGCGCGCGCGCAGCCGGAACCCGGGAGTGATCACCGCCTCCCCCGTCGCGCAGCGCCCGAAGACCCTCGTCGCCGCGATCAGCGCTGGCCCCGCCGCCCGATGGATCGCCCCATCCACCCCACCCCCGCCGGCGAGCGCCGAGTTCGCGGCGTTGACGATCGCGTCGACGTCGAGCGTCGTGATGTCCGCGCGCACGACCTCGATCATGCGTACCGCCTAACTGAGAGGGTGAACGGTCGACTTCCAGTGTGTCTGAACACCAAAGCTGTTACCCAACCGCTGGTAACGGCGGAATCCCGCTACCGCTTCAAGACTTCCCCATGCCGAAAACAGCTGACCACATGGTCGTTGACCATCCCCGTCGCCTGCATGAAAGCCTGGCAGATCGTCGAGCCGACGAAGCGGAACCCGCGCCGCATGAGCTCCTTGCTGAGCGCATCCGACTCCGCCGTCCGCGTCGGTATGTCGCCGTGTCCGCGCCGGTGATTCACTCGCGGCGCTCCCCCGACGAAGCTCCAGACCCACGCATCGAAGCTCCCGTGCTCCTCCTGCACCCGGATGAAGGCCCGCGCGTTGTCGACCACGCTCGCGATCTTCTGCCGGTGCCGCACGATCGCCGGGTTCGTGACGAGCCGCTCGACATCGGCCTCGCTGAACCGCGACACTGCGATCGGATCGAACTCCGCGAACGCCTCGCGATATCCCTCCCGCTTCTTCAGGATCGTCGACCAGCTCAACCCCGCCTGCGCCCCCTCGAGGGTGAGGAACTCGAAGAACACCCGGTCGTCGTGCACCGGCACCCCCCACTCGGTGTCGTGGTAAAGGATGTCGAGCGCCGAGGACGGCCAGCTGCACCGTTTCAACGCTTTCTCGCTCATTCGAAGAAGTTACATCGCATTCAAGGGGTCAGAGTCGTTGAAAAACGGTTACGGCTGTAACCCGTTTTCAACGACTCTGACCCCTTGAACGGGAAGCCAAGGCTCCCGAGCGCGTCATACAGTTCCGCCGTCGCTCAACGCTAACAGCTAATGGCTGACGGCTGCAGCTCAGGGTGTCGGCGTCTTCGGACGGCCATCCGCATCCAGCAGCACGATGTCGCCGAGCCCCAGCTCCCGGATCCCCGCCTCCACCTTTGCCCGGTCCCCGATCACCACCCACACCATCTGGTCGTTGTTCACGAACTTCTTCGCCGCCGCGTTCACCGCCGCGTCGCTCGCGTTGCGCACCTGGTCGGAGTAGGTCGTGTAGTAGTCGTCAGGCAGCCCGTACGTCACGATCTCGCCTAACGCCGATGCCACCGACGCGCTCGTCTCCCAGCGACCGGCCAGCGTCTTGATCTGGCGGTCCTTCGCGTCGTTGATCTCGGCCGTCGTCAGCGGACGGTCTGTCACTGCGCCCCTCAGCTCCTTCACGACCTCGGCCAGCGACTCCCTGGTCTTGTCGGTCTGCACCGGCGCCATCACCATCCACATCCGCTGCCCGCGCGCGTCCACCGGGAAGCTGAACGAGCCGTACGACCAGTGCTTGTCCTCGCGCAGGTTCATGTTGATGCGCGAGACGAAGGCACCGCCGAAGGCGTCGTTGAACACCTCGAATGGGATCTCGTCGGCGTTCGCCTTCGGCGCGATCAGCTCGCCGGCGAGGACGTATGACTGGTCCGCGCCCGGACGGTCGAGCAGGTACACCGTCTTCCGCGCGCGGCTGGCGACGTCGTTCACCTTCTTCGCCGGGATCTCCCCCGGCTTCCACGACGCGAACGCCCGCTCGAGCTTCGCCTTCAGCTCGGGCATCGTGATGTCGCCGACGGCGACCACCGTCCCGTGATTCGGCTTGAACCAGGTGCGATGGAAGGCGACGAGGTCGTCGCGTGTCATTCCCTTCACCGAAGACTCGGTACCGCTCCCGGTGAGCGGCTGGCCATAGGCATGCCCCGCCCCGTAGAGCAGCAGCGGCAGCACGCGCAGCCCCATGCTGAAGGGCTGCACCTTCTCCTGCTGGATCGCGGCGAGGGTGTTCTGCTTCACCCGATCGAGATCCCCCTGCGGGAACGACGGATGCAGGATCACGTCGGCGTAGAGCGCGAGCGCGCCGTCGAGCTTGTCCTTCAGCGCCGACATCGTGACCCGGTTGACGTCGAGCCCCGCGTTCGTGTTCAGGTTCACGCCTAACGCTGCCAGCTCGTCGGCGATCTGCAGCGAGTTGCGTGACGTCGTTCCCTCGTCGAGCATCTGCATCGTCATCGAGGCGACGCCGGGCTTGGACGGGTCGTCAGCCGCGAAGCCGCCATCCATGATCGTCGTCAGCCGCACCACTGGCACCGCCGCGCGGCGCGAGAGCACGACCTTCATCCCGTTGGACAGCGTCGCCCGCTCCGGCGCGGCGAGTGGCGCCGCCGGCGGCGCGCCGACCGGCGGCATCCCCGCCTTGCGATCGACGCTCGACGCCACCGTCTCGAACTCGGGGAACGGGTGCACCTCCAGGACGTACACCCCCTCGGAGAGCCAGCGACGCGCCGCGTCGCGGACGTCGGCCGGCGTCGCTGCCGCGATCCACCCCTGCACCTGCTTGTACGTCTCCGGGTCGCCGCGATAGACCTGCCCGCGGGCGAGGATGTCGGACTTTCCGCCGAAGCCGCCGATCCGCTCGGCGCCGCGGATGAACGAGGCGCGCTGCTGCGTCTTCACCCGGTCGAGCTCCGCCTGCGTCGGTCCGCTGGCGAGGAATGCCTTGAGCTCCTGGTCCGACGCCCGCTCGACCGCGGCCAAGTCGCCGTTAGGCTGCGCCGTCTCCATCAGCAGCAGCTGGCTCGCGATCTCCCGTTCGTCGGTGAAGGCCGCGATGTCGGTGGCCATGCGGTCCTTGTAGACCAGCCGCTTGTACAGGCGCGACGACTTGCCATCGCCGAGGATGTCCCAGGCGAGCGAGAGGAGCGTCATGTCGCGCGTCCCGTACTGCGGGACGTTCCAGACCTTGAACAGCCGCGCCTGCGGCACGCGGTCCTGCATGATCTGGCGGTGCTCCCCTTCCATCTTCGCGACCCACGCCTCGTGCTTCACGATCGGCGGGCCGGAGGGGATGTCGCCGAAGTACTTCTCGACGCGGTTCCGGATGTCGTCGGTGCTGACGTCGCCGGCGACGACGATCGTCGCGTTCGCCGGGCCGTAGTACGTCTTGAACCACTCCTTCACGTCGGCGAGCGAGGCGGCGTTGAGGTCCTCCATCGAGCCGATCACCGACCACGAATAGGGATGTCCCTTCGGGAAGGTGTTCTCGGCGATGGTGATCCACGCCTTGCCGTACGGCTCGTTTTCCCCCTGGCGCTTCTCGTTCTGGACAACCCCGCGCTGCTCGTTGAGCCGCGCCGTGTCGATGACCCCGACGAGGTGGCCCATCCGGTCGGACTCGAGCCAGAGGATCCGGTCGAGC
>DASSZC010000299.1:0-2915 GCA_035702925.1 Gemmatimonadaceae bacterium
CGGACCAGCGCGGAGGGAGAGAGCGGGAGGCATGGGTGGACGAAACATCGTGTCCGCCGCGCGGGGAAGGGCTGGAACGGCAGCCGTTAGCCATTAGTCATTGGCCGTTAGCTGTCGGACCCGTGATCAATGGGGAGTTCCGCCGTAACCAGACCCTCCGTGCGCTCCGTGACTCCTGTGAACATTCCCGCTGTTACAACCGCAACTGCAACGGCTATTCAACAGGAGTCACGGAGCGCACGGAGCGGTTGCGGTCAGGGCCACAGCGTGTGCTCGCGCGAGGGGTTCGGGGCACCGTCCGGAACAGATTGGGGGCGAGCAGGCGAGATGATCTCGCCCCGCTTGCATCAAACAGTTCAGGATTTTGCCAAACGCAACTCCGTCGTTACCCAACCCTCCGTGCTCTCCGTGACTCCTGTGAACATTCCCGCTGTTACAACCGCAACAGCAACGGCTATTCAACAGGAGTCACGGACAGCACGGAGCGCTTGCGGACAGGACCACAACCCCTGCTCGTGCGGTGCCTCCTGTGAAGGATGCGTCTGGTGCCTCGTGCCGAAGCCCCGTAGCTTCGCGGCATACCTAACAGCCCGGAGCCCTTCCATGTCGTTCCTTCGCGCCGGCGCCGCTGCGTTGCTGCTCGCGGCCGCCGCTCCCGTCGTCTCGACGCTCTCCGCGCAGGGTGAGCAGCCGCTGCTCCTGCGCGCGCCGGCGGTCAGTGCAACCGACATCTGCTTCAGCTTCGCCGGGGACATCTGGCTGGTGCCGCGGAGCGGGGGGACGGCGAGCCGCCTAACGGCGTCGCCGGGGAACGAGACCGACTGCCGGTTCTCGGCGGACGGACGGTCGATCGCGTACACCAGCGCCCTCGACGGGAACACCGACGTCTACGTCATCGCGACGTCGGGGGGGACGCCGAAGCGGCTGACGTACCATCCCGGACCCGACCTGGCGCGCGGGTGGACGCCGGATGGGAAGGTGATGTTCGCGTCGACGCGCGAGAGCCAGTCGGCGGGCGGGATCCCGGCGCGACTGTACGTGCAGGGGGTGGACGACGTCGCGCCGACGGCGATCGACCTGCCGAGCGGGTTCGCCGGGTCGTTCAGCCCCGACGGCAAGCGGCTCGCCTACATGCCGATCGTCAACGCGAACGCGATCTGGAAGCGCTATCGCGGCGGGCGCACGACGCCGATCTGGATCGCGACGCTCGCCAACGCGAGCATCGAGCGGATCCCGCGCGACAACTCGACCGACCTGCTGCCGATGTGGGTCGGCGACACGGTCTTCTTCCTCTCCGACCGCGACGGGCCGACGACGCTCTACGCGTACGAGCTGGGGAGCAAGCGCGTCACGAAGCGCGTCGACAATCGCGGGCTCGACATCAAGAGCGCGTCGGCCGGGCCGGGAGCGATCGTCTACGAGCAGTTCGGATCGATCAAGCTGCACGACCTGACTAACGGTCAGGACACCCCGGTCGCGATCCGGTTAGGCGGAGAGCTGAGCGAGGCGCTGCCGAAGTGGGCGCGTGTCGGGACGATGCTGCAGCACGCGGCGATCTCGCCGACGGGAGTGCGCGCGGCGTTCGAGGGGCGCGGCGAGATCATCTCCGTCCCGGCGAAGAAGGGGGACGCGCGCGACCTGACGCGCACCGTCGGCGCGACCGAGCGCTATCCGACGTGGTCCCCCGATGGACAGACGCTCGCCTACTTCTCCGACGCCGGCGGCGGATACCATCTCGAGCTGCGCGGGCAGACGGGGATGGGTGCGCCGCGCGTCATCAAGCTCGGCGACGACGACACCTACTACTACACGCCTGTCTACTCACCCGACGCGAGCCGCATCGCCTTCTCGAACTCGCGAAACGAGATCTGGATGGTCGACGTCGCGACGGGGAAGCTGACGAAGGTGGACACCGACCCGGTCGCCGGCTTCAACGAGGGGGGGATGCCGATCTCATGGTCCCCGGACTCCCGCTGGCTCGCCTACGGGCGGTCGGCGAAGAACAGGTTGAGCGCCGTGTTCGTGTACGAGGTCGCGCGCGGCGTCGTCACGCAGGTCACCGACGGAATGAGCGACGCGCGGAGCCCGGCGTTCGACATGGGTGGGAAATACCTCTGGTTCGTCGCCAGCACCGATGCCGGTCCCGCATCGGACTTCAGCATGACGACGTACGATCACCCGGTCACGCGCACGCTGTACGCGATCGTCCTTCCTGACGATGTGCCGTCGCCGCTCGCCCCGGAGAGCGACGAGGAGAAGGCGAAGGGGGACAGCGCGGCGAAGAGCGCGGCGAAGGCGGCCGCGGGGGACGTCGCCGGCGCGAAGAAGGCGAAGCCGGACAAGACGAACGAGGCGACGCCGGCGGCGCCGCCCCGGGTGCGCATCGACTTCGCCGGGATCGACCAGCGCACCGTCGCGATGCCGATGCCCGCGCGCGATTACGTCGCGGTCGTCGCCGGCAAGGCGGGAATTGTCTACCTCGCCGAAGCGCCGCTCGTGCCCGTGGACCAGCAGGCGGGCCCCGGCCCCGGCGTGACGGTGCACAAGTTCGACCTCAGCGAGCGCAAGTCGACCGAAGTCGTCGGCGGGGTGAACGAGTTCGACATCTCCCGCGACGGCGAGAAGATCCTCTACGCGCAGCAGGGGAAGTGGGCGATCGCCGCGCTCGCGCAGCCGGTGAAGGCCGGAGAGGGGATGCTCGCTACCGCCGACATCCAAGTCGAGACCGACCCGCATGTGGAGTGGAAGGAGATGTATCACGACGCCTTCCGCCTGCAGCGCGCCTTCTTCTACGACCCGAGCTATCACGGCCTCGACCTCGCCGCGACGGAGAAGAGCTACGCGCGCTACCTCGACGGCCTCGGCAGCCGCGCCGACCTCGATTACCTGTTCCAGGAAGTGTTCGGCAACCTCAC
>DASSZC010000192.1:0-3835 GCA_035702925.1 Gemmatimonadaceae bacterium
CGGGATGTATCCGTCGGCGCCGAACGTTCCGAGTTGTGCCCCTCCCGCGCCGGGAGCGCCCTGGGCCCCGTTGGCTCCGTCCCCGCCGTTCCCACCCCCGGCGTTGCTCGTCGCCGCAGGGCCGCCCGGTCCTCCGAGTGCAGTCCCGATTCCCGCGCCCCCGGTTGCGCCGGGCCGCGCGGAACTCGATTCGGTGCCGCCGGTCCCTCCCGCACCACCATTCCCGCCGCCGGCGCCCGGAGTCACCTCGCCGGGCGAGTTTGCACCGTTAGGCGCGGGCGCCATCGGCGCCGGGCGCAGACCGTCGAGCCCCGACGTCCCGGGCCCCGCGCTGATCAGGTTGTGCGAGATCACGACGCGCTGGGCGTTGGCGAGAAGGACACCGTAGGTAGACTCTCCGTCGAGCGTCGTGTTCGTCTCTCCACCGATCACGAAGCCGTCCACCGCCAGGTCGGCCACCGCGGTCCCGGTGACCGCGGCGTGCTTGAAGCGCACGATCGACTGATGCGCCGGCTCGCTGGCCGGGTAGCGCGCGCTCCAGTCGGCGGCGAACCCGCCATAGAGGCTCACCCCGTTGCGCAGCACCACCTGCTCCGCGTACAGCCCCTCCGCGACATAGACGTCGGCACCATTGGTGACCGCCGTGCCGATTGCCTTCGCGAGCGTCCGGAATGGCGCGCCGCGCGATCCATCGAAGCTGTCGTTGCCGTCCGGCCTCACCCAGACACGCTTCGTCCCGTCCTCGAGGACGTAGACGAACACCGCGTCTCCGCCGCTGGTCAGGGTGCCGTCGCTCGTCGTCAGCATGAAGCGAACGACCCCGATCGTGCCGGGCGCGGTGAACGTCGGATTCTGGCCCGTGAGGTACCCGACCCCGCCGGTCACATCGGGGCCGCCGTTCTGCGTCCAGCGGTAGGTGAGCGACTGCCCCTCGGCGTCGGTGCCGGTTCCCGCCAGCGTCACCGTCGCGCCCGCGCTCACGTCGCGGTCGGCACCGGCGTTCGCCGTCGGCGCCGTGTTGGCGACGACCGTCAGCTCTCCCTCGGCGAACGCGGTGCCGACGGTCGCACGGATCTTCGTCGTCCCCGCGGCGACCGCACTCGCCATTCCGGTCGAGGGATTGACCGTGGCGACCGCCGTGTTGGCCGAGCTCCAGGTGACCTGGCCGGCGGTCGGCGCCACACCGTCGACCGTGGCGGTGTACTGCTGCGTCTCGCCCGCGACGCGGCTCTGCGTCGCGGGAGTCACCGCGATCGTGGGCGCCCGGGGAGTGACGGGATTGTCGCCGCCTCCCCCTCCACACGATGAGAGCAGGGCGACCGCGAGCATGGTGGCGGCCGTGGACGTCAGGCGCGTCATCGGGATTCCGTAGGGCTGGTTATCGGAGTGGTGCGGCGGAAAGGACGCCTATTGTAACCACCAATGGATGAGCTGGGAAGACCAGCCGCCACGCGAAAGGCGTCCGGCCTCGCTCCCCGCCGCGCCAACTCACCCGGCCGGGGCGACTGACCCGGCCGGGCACCGCAACGCGCCGCGCCTAACGCGCGATCTTGAAGTTGAACATCGGGGTGCCGAGCGCGCCACAGAGGCGAAGCCAGATCGGGAGCAGCATCTCGGTGCCGCGCGCGGTCGTGATGTCGCCGAGGTCGATCACGTCGCGCCAGCCGAACCACTCGCCGAGCCACTGCTTCACCTTCCCCTTGGCGTCGGCGTCGTTGCCGCAGACGAACATCGAATGATCGCCGCCGGCGACCAGGCCGGGGTTGACCATCACCAGCGCGTTCGTCGTGTTCAGCGTCTTCACGACGCGGAGCTTCGGGAATGCGCGCTGGAGCTGCTCGCCGAGGGAGTCGGTGTTGCAGACGGAGAGCGTCGGCGGCATCCCCTTCGAGAAGTCGAGGGGGTTGGCGATGTCGAGCATGACCTTGCTGCCTAACGCGGCGGCGCCGGCGGCCTGGAGCGCGGGGAGCGCCCCATCGCCGGACGTCGCGTTGACGATCGCCTCGGCGAAGCGGGCGGTCTCGGCGAAGGTGCCGAGGCTGATGTCGGGGTTGGCCTTCTGCCAGTCGCGGAAGGGAGTCTTGCTGAAGGCGTTGCCGCTGTCGCGCTCGAGGGTCGCCTTCGGGTCGCGCGTGCCGATCATGACCGTGTGGCCTTTCGCGGCGAGGGCGGCGGCGATGGTCTGGCCGACGACGCCGGTGCCGAAGATGCCGATCTTCATGGGGAGGTCGTAGTGAGTCGTTGGAGGTGGCGCGGCTGGTCCGCCCGCCGGATGACGTACGATACAGACCTGTCTGTCTTGCGTCAAGACCGATCAGTCTCGTATCTTTCCTCCATGCCTCGCGTCTCACCCGCCGCCGTCGCGGCCACCGGCGAGAACGCGCCCTCGACCGCCGAGCACATCCTCGACGTCGCCGGCGCGCTCTTCTACCAGCGCGGATTCGCGGCGGCCGGGGTCGACCTGATCGTCCGCGAGTCGGGGGTGGCGAAGATGACCCTCTATCGCCACTACCCCTCCAAGGACGACCTCATCGCCGCCTGGCTCGAGCGCGCCGACGCGCAGTTCACCGAGCACTTCGAGCGGTGGGCGGGGCCGGCCGGCGCGCCGGCGCGCGACCGGCTGCTCGGCGTCTTCACCGGGCTGCAGAAGCTGGTATCCTCGCCGACCTGCCTCGGCTGTCCCTTCCTCCTCGCCGCGTCGGAGTTTCCCGAGCCCGCGACGCGCGCGCACAAGGTGGCGCGCCGCCACAAGCAGCGCGTTCGCGAGCGCCTGCGCGAGATGGCCGCCGGCGTCGCGCACCCCGATGCCCGCGCGTTAGGCGACCAGCTGCTCCTCCTCATGGACGGGGCGTTCATGGCCGCCCGGCTGTTCGGCGCCGCCGACCACCCCGGACGCCACGTCCGCGACGCCGCAGCCGCGCTGCTCGATGCCACCGGCGGCGCGGCCCGGCGCGCGCCCGCCGCGAAGCGGCGTGCCTAACGTCCGGCGGGCCGCGGCCGCGCGGGATTGGCGAACACCTTCCGCCCCTGCAGCACGAGCTCGGTGACCAGCAACGGCACCGCCCAGCAGAACCAGCTCGATACCGCCGCGCGCTCCTGCCACCTGCCGACGTGCAGGCCTCCCAGCACGTCGTTGAGTATCCGGAAGTTGACGAAGGCGAAGGTGACGACGTAGCTGCGGATCATCCACTCCCGGTGCTGCATGATGTTGCCGCGCTGGACGGCGATGTACGCGAGGCCCGCTGTCGTCAGCCACGCGGTCGTCAGCCCGGCGAGCCCCGACGCGAAGACCCAGCCACCGCGGGTCCGCGCGAGCAGCATTGCGGCAGCGAGCGATGCGACGGCGATGCTGCCGAGATAGACACGCCCGACGAGGCGATGCAGGCGCCACCGCCCGCCGCGCAGCCCGGTCCGGAACTGCGCCAACCCGGCGAACAGCGCCCCCATCCCGGCGGCGATGTGCAGCCTGATCCACCCGGCGAAGGTTTGATAGTTCTCGTGCGCCGTCGCGCCGTAGTAGTAGTGCAGCGCGTTCCTGGCGACGAAGTAGAGCGCGAGCGCGACGACCGCCGTCCACCCGATCAGCCGCAACGGCCGCGTGCCGTTAGGCGTGCGCCCCATGCGGGTGCCCACCGCTGGTCCGGCTCCCCTGGCCGGAAACTCTACCTTCTCCATCGCCGGCCTCACTGCAGCCCGAGCTGCTGCAGCATCAGCGACTGATCCCACTGCTCCCACCGCTCGACCACTCGGCCGTCCACGATGCGATCGAGGATCAGCCCGTCGATCGACACCGACCGTCCCGTTGGCGGGACGGCGCCGAGGGGACCGGTGTGCG
>DASSZC010000264.1:0-2183 GCA_035702925.1 Gemmatimonadaceae bacterium
GCCCGCTCCCATCGGACAAGCCGGAGCTGGTCGCCGCGCACGTGCGCGCCGCGATGCTGATCGGCATGCAGGCGGTCTATCTCGATGCCGGCAGCGGCGCGTCGCGACCCGTCTCGCCGGCGCTCGTCGCGGCGGCGCGCGGTGCGACGCGGGGGACGCTGTTCGTCGGTGGCGGCGTCGGGAACGCGGCGGCCGTGCGCGCCGCCCGCGAGGCGGGGGCGGACTACGTCGTCGTCGGGACGGTCATCGAGCGGGAAGGTTCGCGCGCCGTGCGGGAGCTCGCGGATGCGGCAGCCGCGGCGCCCGCGCGCGTCGGCGCGTGATCGACCTTCACACGCACCTGCTCCCCGGGGTCGATGACGGCTCCCCGTCGATCGACGCGTCGCGGCCGGTGCTCGAGCGCTTTGCCGCCGAGGGCGTGACGACGGTCGTCTGCACCCCGCACCTCGCCGCATCGGAAGCGGGGAAGGCAGGCCCCGGTCGCGAGAGGCACGCGGCGATGCTCGCCGAGCTCGCGGCCGCCGTTCCCGGCGGTCCGCAGCTGCTCCTCGGTTGGGAGATCATGCTCGACGAGCCCGGCGTCGACCTGGCTCCACGGGAGCTCGCGTTAGGCACGTCGACGGCGGTGCTCGTCGAGTTCCCGCGGACCTCCCCGCCGGGGAACGGCGCGGCCGAGCTCTTTCGCATCCGGATGAGCGGCATCGTGCCGGTGCTGGCGCACCCCGAGCGCTACTGGGGGTGCACGGTGGACGCGGTGCGCGAGTGGCGCCGCTGCGGCGCGGTGATCCAGATGGATGCGATCATGCTGTTCGGCAAGTCGCCGATGTCGGTGGTCGCGCGCGACCTCGTGACGCACGGTCTCGTCGACTGCATGGCGAGCGACAACCACGCCGACAAGCGCTCGCTGCGCGCGGCCCACCAGTGGGTCGCCGAGCTCGCGGGGGAGGAGCAGGCCGCCCTCCTCACGCGGGAGAACCCGCGCCGCATCCTCGCCGACGAGCCGACCCTGCCTGCCGTCCCGCTCACCCGCCGCCGCGGGATGGGCGACCGTCTGCGCGAGCTCGGCCGCAGCCTCGCCGGCGGCCGGCGCCAGTCGCGCTGACGCTTCCCGCTGCCTAACGCCGAATCCGAGAGACGAATGCCTGACGACAAGACCGTCACCCCGCGCCTGATCGAAGGACTCCGCGAGCTCGCCGCGACGGCGACCCGCACCGCCGAACGACTCGGCCCGCAGATCGAGCAGGCGTACCGCATGGTCCGCGAGACGGTCGAGCGGGGCGGCACGCTCTTCTTCTGCGGCAACGGCGGGAGCGCAGCCGATGCCCAGCACATGGCCACCGAGTACGTCGTCCGCTACATGCGGAATCGCCGCGCCTACCCGGCCATCGCGCTGACCACCGATACCTCGCTGCTCACCGCGACGGGGAACGACTTCGGCTTCGACTACGTCTTCTCGCGCCAGGTCGAGGCGCTGGTCGAGCCGGGGGACCTGCTCATCATCCACTCGACGAGCGGGAACTCGCCTAACGTCCTGCTCGCCGCGCGCGCTGCGAAGGAGAAAGGGGTGAAGACCCTCGGCTTCGCCGCGAAGGACGGGGGCGCGCTGGCGAAGGAGGCCGATCACATGGTGATCGTGCCGACCGATCGTACCGACCGGGCGCAGGAGATTCACCTCTGCATCGAACACCTGATCTGCGAGATTGTGGAACGCGAGGTGATCGACGCGGGGACGACCGCGCGCTGAACATCCGCGCTCTGGTGCCGGCGCCGCGGCGGGTTAGTTTCCCGACATGATCTCACTTCGCGGCAAGCGCGCGCTCGTCACCGGCGGGTCGCGGGGAATCGGCGCGGCGACCGCGCTCCTCCTCGCCGAGTGTGGCGCCGATGTCGGGATCGGCTACAAGTCGCGCGCGGAGGACGCCGCGCACGTCGCAAAACAGGTCGCCGAGCGCGGGGTGCGATCCTTCGCGCAGGCCGCGGACATCGCGACGCGCCACGGCGCGGACATGCTCCTCGAACGCGCGGAGCGTGAGTTCGGCGGGATCGACCTCTTCGTCGGCAGCGCCGGGATCTGGCCGGCCGCGGACGTCGCGATCGCCGACATGGATGACGATCGCTGGGTGCGGACGATGCGCGAGAACGTCGACGCGATGTTCTTCACCGCTCGCGCCGCGGCCCGCGCG
>DASSZC010000360.1:0-2719 GCA_035702925.1 Gemmatimonadaceae bacterium
GCTTCTACCAGAGCGTCGGCGCGCAGGCGATGTCCGACTGGACGGTGAACCGCCTCAGTGGTGACGCGCTCCACGCGCTCGCCGCCTCCACCGGCGACCGCCTGCCGGACCAGCCGTCGCGCGCGACGTGACCGCCGCCGCGACACCGACGACCGCGCCGCGCGTGGCCCCACCCCGCCCGGCGCCGGCACGACGGCGACTGCGCGTCGCGTGGGCCGTCGTCGTGCTCGTCGAGATGGTCGTCCTCTGCGCGCGCGGGATCGGGCTCGTCCCCCCACTGGGGCCCCTGATCGATCCGGCCACCGGCGTCTGGGCGATGCCCGCGGTGGCCGAGCTCCCGCGGACGAGCGAGGTCGCGGTTCCCGGTACGCGCGCGCCGGTGACGGTGCTCTACGACGAGCGCGCGGTGCCGCACATCTTCGCCGAGAACGAGCCGGACGCCTGGCGCGCGTTAGGCTACGTCGTCGCCCGTGACCGGCTGTTCCAGCTCGAGATGGGAACGCTCGCCGCGTCGGGGCGGCTGACCGAGGTCGGGAGTCGCCGCCTCCTCGCCGCCGATCGCGAGCTGCGACAGCTCGGGATGCCGCGCGCCGCCGAGAGGGCATGGGCCAGCCTCCCCGCCGGCTCGCTCCCGCGCGTCGCGACCGAGGCGTTCGCCGACGGCGTCAACGCGTACATCGACTCGATGTCGCCGGCCGAGCTGCCGCTCGAGTTCCGGCTGCTCGGCATCGCGCCGGAACGGTGGAAGCCGGTGAACACCTTTCTCCTCCTCGAGCGGATGGGATGGACGCTCGCCCACGAGGACGATCTCGCGCGGCTGGAGACGCGCGCCCGCATCGGCGGGGCGGCAACCGACGCCCTCTTCCCGGCGCGCAGCCCGATCCAGGAGCCGATCCAGCCTAACGGTCAGACGAAGCCGCGCTTCGACTTCGCGACGCTCCCGCCCCCCGGGCGCCCGGACAGCGCCGCCGCGGCGCTGCTCGCGGTCCTCCGCGACGTCGGCCCCTTCCGGCACACGGGTGGAGCGGGCGCCGACGACGCGCTCGGGAGCAACAACTGGGCGGTCGCGCCGCGCCGCACCGCGGCGGGTGCCGCACTGCTCGCCGGCGATCCGCACCTCGAGCTGACGCTGCCCTCGATCTGGTACGAGACGCAGATCACCGTCCCCGGTGCGCTCGACGTCTATGGCGTGACGATCCCCGGTGCGCCGGGAATCATCATCGGCTTCAACCGCGACATCGCCTGGACGTTCACGAACACCCAGGCGGACGTGATGGATTACTTCGCCGAGACGGTGGACGACAGCACGCATCCGGCGCGCTACCTGGTGGACGGCGCATGGAAGCCGGTCGAGCGGCGGGTCGAGCGATACCGCGGCCCGCGCGGGACGACCGTGGCGGTGGACACGATCCTCTACACCCATCGCGGCCCCCTCCGCCGCAGCGGCGTGCGCTGGCTCTCCCTCCGCTGGACGGTGCTCGAGAGCTCGGCAGCGTTAGGCAGCTTCGGCGCGGCCGAGAAGGCGAAGAGCGTCGCCGAGTTCCGCCGGGCGACCGATCGCTATGACGCACCCGCGCAGAACATGCTCGTCGCCGACCGCGGCGGGCACATCGCGATCCGCTCGACGGGACGCTTTCCCATCCGTGCCGGCGACGGCCGCGGGGACGTCGTCCGCGACGGGTCGCGCTCGACAAACGATTGGCAGGGGTACTGGCCGCTCGCCCGCTATCCGGGCGCCGAGGATCCCGCACAGGGCTTTCTCGCCAGCGCGAACCAGCAGCCGGTGGACCCCAACGTCGAGCCCGCGTACCTCGGCACCGCGTGGTTCTCGCCATGGCGGGCGCTGCGCATCAATGCGCTCCTGCGCGCCGCGCCGCCGATGACCCCCGAGCTGATGATGCGCATGCAGACCGATCCGGGAAGCGCGCGCGCCGACTTCTTCGTGCCCGTCTTTCTCGCCGCCGCGCGCGCGCGACCGCGACGCGCCGAGTGCAGCGAGGGCGCGAAGCTGCTCGGCGAGTGGCCGCGGACGTACACGCGCGAGAACAACCGTGCCTTGCTGTTCGAGGCGGCGATGCGCGAGCTGGGGCTCCAGACGTGGGACGAGCTGGGCGATCAAGCTCCCGAGCGCCCGGCGGACCAGGTGCTCGCCGAGCTCGCGGCCGACAGCACCAGCATGTGGTGGGACGATCGTCGTACCGCGGTCGTCGAGCGTCGCGACGATCTCGTCTGCAATGCGCTGGAGAGCGCGCTCGCCGGCATGAAGCAACGCTATGGCCAGCCCGACGACGTGCGCTGGCGGTGGGACCGAGTGGGAACGGCGAACATCAATCACCTGCTGCGCCTTCCCGCGCTCTCGGCGCGCGGCATCCCGATCCAGGGCGGACCATCGACGTTGAATCCGTCGACGGGTTCGGCGTTCGGTGCGAGCTGGCGGATGGTCGTCGAGCTCGGACCTGACGTTCGCGGGTGGGGGACGTATCCCGGCGGCCAGTCCGGGAATCCACTGAGCAGTCGCTACGAGGATCGCCTCGCCAGCTGGTCGGCCGGCACGCTCGACACCCTGCGATTCCCGCGGCGTCCGCAGGAGCTTCCCGGAACGAGGGTTACCGCCTCGCTCACCGTGGTGCCGCCGAAATGAGGTGAAGCGACATCGTGCTGTTCATCGTGCGGACGACGGGCTTCGCGCTGGTGACGGCGACCGGCGGCTGGCTCGCCG
>DASSZC010000146.1:0-3202 GCA_035702925.1 Gemmatimonadaceae bacterium
CGCACCCAGGTCGTGCGCATCCTTGCGCTTGTTCTCCGACGTGGTGAACGCAACCACATGCGCACCCATCGCGAGCGCGATCTTGATGCCCATGTGGCCGAGCCCGCCGATGCCGACGATCCCGACCTTCTTCCCCGGCCCCGCCTTCCAGTGCCGGAGCGGCGAGTACAAGGTGATCCCCGCGCAGAGCAGGGGCGCGACCGCGGCGAGCTGCTTTTCCGGGTGCTTGATCCGGAGCACGAACTTGTCGTCGACGACGATGCGCTGCGAGTAGCCGCCGAGGGTGTGGCCGGGGGCGTCCTTCGTCGGGCCGTTGTAGGTGCCGACCATCCCGTTTTCGCAGTACTGCTCGAGCCCATCGTCGCAGGCGTGACAGTGCTGGCAGCTGTCCACCATGCAGCCGACGCCGACGGTGTCGCCCACCTTGAACTTCGTCACACCTGATCCGACCGCGGTCACGTGACCGACGATCTCGTGGCCGGGGACGCAGGGATAGCGCGTCCCCGGCCACTCGGAGCGGACGGTGTGGAGGTCCGAGTGACAGACGCCGCAGAAGGCGATGTCGATCTGTACGTCGTGCGCGCCGGGCGTGCGGCGCTCGATGTCGAGCGACTCGAGCGGCTTGTCGGCGGCGTATGCGCCAAAGGCCTTGATCGGCATGAAGTTCTTCGTTGTTGAGAGAGGGTGTGACTCGGACAGTGCAACGAGCAACGCGGCCGTTTCGTTCCTTGTGTAGCGTCGGTGCTCGCACACCGTTAGGTTCGCTTCGCCGAACACGACTGCCGGAGCTCGCACCCCTGCCGATGAAGCGACTCATCTCCTCCGTCCTCTTCACGCTCACCGCCGCCTGCGCGGGGCAACGGGTCACGGAGTACGCTGGCGGCGCGATGAACGCCGCAATGCCGGAGGCCGAGAGCAAACTCCGTCTCACGCTCTACTCCCGGACAGACACGTCGTTCGCCGGTGTCATCGAGCTCGGCGCGCCCATGACGGTTCGCGGGGGCGCCTATGCGTGGCTAGAGGGCGCCCAGCTGCGAATCGCGACTGTCGGCGCGCAGAGCGGCGATACGATCAAGTGGTACTCTCCCCTGGCGGGTGCCGAACTCGGGGGTCGCTTCGAGGTGATCGGTGGCCCGCGCACCGGTCAGCGTGGGACGTGGCGCGCAAAGCTCGTCGCCGGCCTGCCAGCGACCGCGGCGACGCTGCGCACGCCGCAGCTGGTGCCCCTGCCCTCGCCGGCGGCGCTGTGGCCGACATTGGTGCTCCTTCTGGTGGCGGTTGCCCTCACCCCGTGGATCCTCCGCGCACCACGTGGAGCGACAACCGATGGGGTGCGGTGGCGCGCGCCTCCTTCACCGCTCTCCGGGATCGGTGGCTGGCTGCTCCTCTTTGTCATCGGCCGGGTCATAGCGCTTCTCGCCTGGGCGCCGCAGTTCAGGACCTCGTGGCACAATTACGTCGGGAGCATCGGTATCGCGACCGCGGTGACCGGGATGCAACCGCTGATCGTGCTCGAGACCGCGGTGGCGTTCCTCGGGTTCCCGCTGACACTCGTCGGGTTGGTGCTCCTCCTGCGCCGCAGCCCATACGCGCCCCGGTACTGGTTTGCCTTCCTCGCCGTTATCGCCGGGTACTCGCTGCTCGACGTCGGCGTGATGCATTTCATTCGCCCGGGACTCGAACGATTCGTCGACCCGGGCTCGAAGACGGGCGGCGGCCGATCGCAGCTTGCCGCCCTCGAGCTGGCCGCATTCTCGCTCCTCTGGGCCCTCTACTGGGCGAAGTCCCAACGCGTGCGCGCCACGTTTGGCGCAACGGCGCTCGCCCGCACGATCGCCGCGCCGGACGCCGCGACCGTGCCGCTCGCCGAGCCACCGCTGGCGGCGCAACGCGAGCGCGGCGGCTGGCGGCGCGGCGTGCTCCGTGTTGGGGGTGTGGTGCTCGCGCTGGTTCTCGCGCTGGCTTCATACGTTCTCTGGACGACGCGCGCCACACCGTACGCCGTGAGCAAAGGGGCGGACATTCGCGCGACCGTCGCGGGCCGCTGGACGTGGGACAGCGACAGCGCCGGATGTCGGAACGCCCACACGATCGCGTTTGCGGAAGGCGGCGATGTCATGACGATCACGAGCGGAGACATCGGAAGGGCGGAACCGACGACGTACGACGTCCTCCGCGTCACTCCATCGAGCATCCGGGGCGCGATTCGCGGCGAGAAGCGCCTGACGAGCGACGGCAAGCCGGTCATCTGGGACCTCGTCCTCACGGGTCCGAACGAATATCGATGGCAGCGCACCGATTGGCCTTCGACACCGTGGAGCTTCACCGGGAAGATCCATCGCTGCCCCGCGGTGGCGGCCGCCGCGGAGGCAGCACCGCCCGCGCGTTAGGCGCGACTCCTCCCGGTCGCATCGTGACCCGAATGTAGTCACCGACCGGGATGAACCGCGCGCACGCGCGCTTCGCGTCGGCAAGCGATACCGCGCCGGCCGCCTGTGCGTGCGTGGCAATGTCCGGCAGCGACCACCCGAAGCGGGCGTGCGACGTGAGCTCCGAAACCCAGTACTCGTTGTTCTCCGCGCGATCGTCGAAGTCGCGCACTCGTGCCTCGCGCGCGGCGCGGAACACGACACTGTCAGGGCCTGAGCGGCGCAGGTCCCGCAGCCCTTCGCGCACCGCCTCGGCGAGCGCGTTCGCCCGTCCCGGCGCCGACTCAAACTCGATGGTGATCGCGTATTTCGCGGGCGGTACCACGTCTGTCGCCAGCGAGACATCGACGTCATAGGTGCCGCCCATCTGCTCACGCAATCGCTCGGTGAGCGTGCGCGCGATCAGGTCACGCACGAGTTGAAGCGCGGTGAGGTTGTCACTCGTCTCTTCGAGCGGCGCCACGAAGCCGATCGCCGTCCGCGCCCTCTCCACGCCGCGCGCGGTGAGCTCATGACGCCCCCCCCTGACGTTGATGAAGCCGCGATCGCGCGGGCGTTCTGTCGTCCCCCTCGGCAGCGACGCGAGGTAGCGCTCGACGAGCGGCCGGATGCGAGCGAGAGTGAAGTCTCCCGCGATCGCGACGATGAAGTTGGCGCCATTCTTCGTCCGGTCGCTCCAGAAGTCGATCGCTGCGTCCAGTTGCGCGCGACGATAGAACTGTGCGCCAAACCGCATCGCACGCGGATCGCCCCCGCTCAGCGCAGCGACGACC
>DASSZC010000480.1:0-4860 GCA_035702925.1 Gemmatimonadaceae bacterium
GCCGTCGATGTCGCGCGTCCCCCGTCGCAGCCAATGACGGGCGCGACGAGGGCGACTGCGAGCGCAGCCGCGACGAAGGCGCGGGCGTCGGACGCACCACCGATGGGTGACCTGTAATGCGTTCCCCTCACTCGCGCCTCCGGTCAAGCATGCGCGGCGACTTCGCCGGGCGGCCCCGCACTCGCGAGCCGTCGCTATCATAGGGCCAGCCGACGGCCGCCGCTACCCGGCGTCGTTCGTGATTGTGTCGAAGATACGGATCCCGCTCCAGTACCCGGCGCACTGCTCGCGAAAGCGGTCGTGGACCGGGTGCAGCTGATACGCGTCGTGTGCGCGCTGGTCGGCGAAGGTGAGGATGAGCGCGTGGCTGTAGCCACGCTCGATCACCTCGCGATCCGTCGGCGCGGGCTTCCCGATGTATCCGCGCTCGACGGTATCGATCGCGGCGAGCGAGCGAATGCCGTCCTCGAAGCGCTGGCGCTCAGCGGGAGCAAGATCGTCTCGCAGCCAGAAGTAGACCGAGTGGATGAACATGTCCTTGTGGTTTCAGCGGAGCCGCGGCAGCACCTTCGCCCCGAATGCGTCGATGTACTGCTCCTGATTCTTTCCCGCGTTCATCACGTACACCGTATCGACGCCGAGTGGCTCGTACGCCGCCAGCCACTCGGCGTGCTGGCCGAGATCCGCGGAGATGCGCACACTGTTCGCGACGTCGGCGGGATCGACGGCCTTGGCCGCCTCCACAAATTGCGCCGGGGTACGCAGCTCGGCCAGCTGCGCCGGCTCGAGGGCGCTCTGTCGCCACTGCTGGTAGGCCTGGTCCCGTGCCTGACGTTCGGTCGGCGCCCATGACACGACGTGCTGCAGCGCGACCGGCTTTCCCGCGCCGCCATGGGCGCGAAATGCCTCGATCACCTCGCGCACCGAGTCCGGCTCGCCACCGATCGTCATCAGCGCATCGGCCCATGGCGCGACGGCGGCCGCGGTCTCCGCGCTGAGGGCGGCGGCGAAGAGTCGCGGCGGTGTCTTCGGTCGGGAATAGAGCTTCGCTTCGTGCACGACGACGCGCCCGTGATGGGTCACCGTCTCGCCGCGCCAGAGTCGCTGGATGAGTCCACCGATCTCCCCGAGCTGCGCGGTGCGCTCGGCCTTTGGTGGCCACGGCAGCCCAGTGATCTCCTCGTTGAGCGCTTCGCCACTCCCGATCGCCAGCCAGAAGCGGCCGGGATACATCACGCTCAACGTCGCCGCGCCCTGAGCAATCACCGCCGGGTGATAGCGCCATCCTGGTGCGCACACCGTCCCGAAGGACAGCGACGTCGCCTCGAGCGCGGCACCGAGCCATGCCCAGGCGAAGCCGCTCTCCCCCTGTTCGGGGAGCCATGGGTGAAAGTGGTCCGAGCACATCGCCGCCTCGAACCCCGCTGCTTCCGCGGCGCGGACGTGTGCGAGCAGCCGATCGGGGGCGTGCTGTTCGTGCGACGCGTGAAAGCCATATCGTGTCATGCGTCGGCCGAAGGCGAGAGCCATGCCAGTCGCGCCGCCTTCTCGAGCAGGTAGTTCCGCTCGGGGACGCTGGCCGTTCGCTCCGCGGCCGCGCGATAGTGCTCGATTGCGCGATCGCGTTCGCCCGACAGCTCGTACAGGTGCGCGCGGACCGCATCGAGCCGGTAGTGTCCGGCGATGCGCGGATCACGCGCGACCGCATCCACCTGTTCGAGGCCGGCTGAGGGTCCATGGACCATCGCCGCCGCGATCGCCCGGCTGAGCGAGACCATCGGGTTGTCCGACATCCGCTCGAGCAGTCGATACAGGGCGAGGATCTGCGGCCAGTCGGTGTCCTCGGCGCGTGCCGCCTCATCGTGCAGCGCGGCGACCGCCGCCTGGAGCTGGTACGGGCCGATCGACCCGCGCGACAGCGCACTCGAGACGAGCGCGACGCCCTCGCTGATGAGCCTCTGGTCCCACTGCGTACGATCCTGCTCGTCGAGTGGGATCAGCTCACCGGCGGGCCCCGTTCGCGCGGCGCGCCGCGCGTCGGTGAGGAGCATGAGCGCGAGCAGCCCTGCGACTTCGGCATCGTCAGGCAGCATCGCGTGCAGCGCACGCGCGAGCCGGATCCCCTCGGCCGACAGATCGACGCGCTGCAGCACGCCGCCGCTGCTGCTCGTGTATCCCTCGCTGAAGATCAGGTAGAGGACGTGCAGCACCGCGCCCAGCCGCATCGCGCGATCGGCATCGTCAGGCATCGTGAAGGGAATCTTCGACGCCCTGATCGACTGCTTGGCGCGGCTGATCCGCTGCGCCATCGTCGCCTCGGGAACGAGGAAGGCGCTCGCGATCTCCGCGGTGGTCAGCCCTCCGACAGCGCGCAGGGTGAGGGCGATCGCCGAGGGCATCGACAGCGCCGGATGGCAGCACATGAAGAGGAGGACGAGGCTGTCATCCTCCTCCGCTGGACCGTGATCGAAGTCGATCATCGTCTCTTCGAGATCACGCTCGGCGGCGACCGCTTCCTCGCGCCGGTGCCGCGCCGTCTCGCTGCGCTGCTCGTCGGCCAGCCGCCTAACGGCGACGCGATACAGCCAGCCGCGCGGGTTGTCGGGGATCCCGGACTCGGGCCACTGCGCCGCGGCGGCGATGAGCGCTTCCTGCACCGCGTCCTCGGCGGCCGCGAAGTCCTCGTGCCGCCGGGCGACTGCGCCGAGCACCCGCGGCGCGAGCTCGCGCAGCAGGTGCTCGACCGCGAGCGCGGGAGCGTGCTCCCCCGTCACACCTCGACTGGAGGCGCGCTCATCACCTGGCGCACCTCGACGGGGATGACCAGCGGCTTCCCACCGGGGCCAGGCGCGGAGGACACCTTCGCCGCGATCTCGTACGCGCGCTCGGCGCTCTCGACGTCCACGATCCAGAAGCCGGCGAGGTATTCCTTGGTTTCCGGGAAGACCCCGTCGGTGGCTGGATGCCCGTTCCTGCCGGCGCGGACGAGCTTCGCCTCGCCGGGCGAGGCGAGTCCCTCGGCGCCGACGAGCTCCCCGGAGCTCTTCAGCTCCTTGTTGACCGAGTGCATGAAGGCGACGTGGGCCTTGAGCTCAGCGGGGGACCACTTGCTGACCGCGTAGTCGCCGGTTCCGCGCGGGGCGTTCATCATCAGCATGTACTTCATCGTTCGCTCCTGTCGTTGTGCCGCGCCGTGATTGGCGCCGGTACCACTAGTCGGAGCCGGTCGCGCTTTCTCTACACGGGTGCGGCGAGTAGTGATGAGGGAGGTGTGACAGCGCCGGACTACAGCTTGCCGGCCTCGGCTGCGCTCTCCAGCAGGATCCCGATCTCGCGGGAGAGGGCCCGGGCCTCCTGGGTCGCGGTCGAGACGTCGGTGAGCGCCGACTGGAGCCCGGAGGAGCGCAGCTTGACGAGGTCGAGGCGGAGGTTGCCTAACGCGAGGCCGGCGCTCTCCATCTGGCGGGCGAGCGTCGCCCGCCGCTGGACGAGCTCCTCGAGCGTCGCGCGCTGGCGCTGGAGGAGGGCCAGCTGCCGCGCGGCTTCCGGCGAAGCGCTGTCGCGGGTCGCCTGAGCGATGCGCGCATCGAGCTCGTTGACGACTCGCGGGTCGAAGCTCTGCTCGAGCCGGTGCAGTGCCTGCGCGACCGTCGCGACGCGCTCGACCAGTGCGTTCACCGTCGGCGTCAGGTCCGAGAGCAGCGACCGGTCCGCCTTCGGCAGGCTCGCCGCGATCGCCATGATCGCCGATCGATCGGCCGCGGCACTGCGGATCGCCGCGCCGTGCGGGCTGTCGAGCACCTCGCGCGGTGCGAGCTTCTCGAGCTGCTGCTCGGTCGTCGGCGGGGGCGGTGCGGGGAGGACCCACTTCGCGCGCGGCGAGAGCAGCACCCGTCGCAGGCGAAGGCCACTCTCGCGAAGCGACAGCCCGCGCTTCCGCACCTTGATCCACATGTAGATCGGGACGATCGGGCCGAGGAACAGCGGAGGAATTCCCTCATCGGCGCCGAGCCCGAGGCCGACCATCGCGGCGATCGTCGCGCCGATGGTGACCCACGTGTAGCCGCGCATCGCCTTGATCCGGTCGAGCAGGTTGATTCGCCCGTGCCAGAGGCGGAGATCCGCGCGCTGCGCGGGAGTCAGCGAGACGAGGTGCTCCGGCTCGAGCTCGATCGCGCCGCGAAAGCGCGACGGAACGTCGACCGCGGACGGAGAGCGATCGATCGCCATCGGTGTCCCGCGCCGCGGCGACACCGGCCTCGACTCGGCGCGCAGCGGTGGCGCGCTGCGAACGCTGTTCGGGCGAGGCGAGGAGTAGCGCACCGGTTCGCGCTGGTCGGCTCGCCACGACGGTCCCTGCGAGCGATCGGACATCAGCGCCTCACGCATCGCCGCCGCCGTCGGCCAGCGATCCTCGGGTGACTTCATCATCGCCCGCTCGATCGCCTCGCGCAGCCCCGCCGGGGCGTCGGGGCGCAGCTCGACGATGGGCTGCGGTCTCTCGCTGACATGCTTGAGCAGGAGCGCCATCGAGTTGCCCGCGGAGAACGGAACCCGGCCGGTCAGCATCTGGTAGCCGAGCACCCCGAGGGAGTAGATGTCGCTGCGGCCATCGATCTCGCGCTCGCCTAACGCCTGCTCGGGGGACATGTACGCCGGTGTCCCGATCGCCATCCCGGTCACCGTCAGGCGCGTCCCCGATTCGACGGCGCGGGCGATCCCGAAGTCGGTGACCATGACGCGGCCATTGTTGCCGTCGAGCAGGATGTTGTCCGGCTTCACGTCGCGATGGATCACCCCGCGCAGGTGGGCGTACGCCAGCGCATCGGCGCACTCGCAGAGGAGGCGGCGCACCTCATC
>DASSZC010000571.1:0-5834 GCA_035702925.1 Gemmatimonadaceae bacterium
GCCGTGGGTGGGGTGACGCGTGTCGTGATGGACCAGCAATCGATTACAAGAAAGCCGTCGTCGACCGCGAGCCGATCACCGTGCAGTCACAGCTCGGTCACGGGGATCGCCGGCGGCATGCATCGGGTCAGCGCGGCTGCCAGGTGAGACCGAAGGTGAAGCCGCGGCCGGTGTTCCAGGCCTCCCGGGTGACCGAGCCCTGCGTCACCTGGTAGCGCGCATCGAGCAGGTTCTTCGCGTCGATGCGCGCCGAGATCCCGGCGAGGAGCGGGACGCGGAGCGCGAGGTCGAGGACGTCGCGCGGGTGCTCGACGACGTCGGGAAGCGGATCGGCGCCGGCATTGACGATCCGCTCGCCAACGCGGTTGTAGAGCAGTGTCGCGCTCCCCGCGCCGCTGGCCGAGCTCCACGTCAGCCCCGAGTTGAGGACGTATGGCGCCTGGCCGGCGAGGCGGCGATGCGCGCTCGTCGACGCACCCTGCGAGGCGCCGAGCGTGACCTCGCTGCGCATCGCGGTGACGTTGCCGAAGGCGTACAGGGAGCGAAGCGCCTCGGCGACCATGCCTAACGACTTGCGAGCCTCGAGCTCGACGCCATAGTCGGTCGCCCGCTCGGCGTTGGCGAAGGTGACGATGTCGCCGTTGCTCGTCGGCTGATAGACGCGCTCGATCGGGTCGAGGAAGCGCTTGGCGAAGACACCAGCGCTGAGGATCTCGCCGGCCGCCGGGTACCACTCCCAGCGCGCGTCGACGTTGTCGATGCGGGTGCGGAGGAGGCCGGAATTGCCGCGGAGCAGCACGCCGCCGATCACGTCGCGCGTGGTCAGCGGGGCGAGCTCGCGGTACTCCGGCCGGGCGAGGGTGCGTGTCGCCGAGAGCCGCAGGTTCTGCGCGTCGGTAACCTTGTAATCGAGGGCGAGCGACCCGAGAACGTCGGTGTACCTCGGCCGCGTGATGACACGCGTACCGAGCGTGGACGCGGCATCGACCTCGACCTGCGATGACTCGAGCCGTGCGCCGCCGATGGCGCGCAGGCGCGATCCGAGGGCGACGTCAGCCATCGCGTACCCGGCGGCGAGCCGGTCGCTCGCGGTGTACGAGCCACCCTGTCCGAGGGGGCTGATGTTCAGCACCGTCGAATCGGGCTGGGTGAAGCGCCCACCGAATAATTCTTCCGGGGGCAGCGCGCGATCGGCGAGGGAGATTCGCGGCGAGGAGATCTGGTACGCGCGCGTATCGGCGTTGCGATCGGTCGTGCGTCCGAGGGCGCCCACCTTGATCGTCCGTGACCGCTCGGGGGTGCCGAGCTCGAACTGATAGTTTGCGCGCGCTTCGTAGCTGTGCTCATCGAGCGCGCTGAAGGTGCGCACCGCGCCCTCGCCGCTGCTGAACCAGAGCAGGGCGGGGCGCCCCGTCGAGGGGTCGATGTCGTGCTGGTAGACGAGCTCGGAGCGATCCGGCTCATCGCGCGTGACGCCGGACGCGGTGAGCGCCCAGTCGAGCTTCCGCGTGCCGAGATCGTGCTCGCCGGCGAGCTGCGAGGAAAACATCGACCGTTGCACGTAGTCGAGGCGCTGGACGTCGACGCTCGAGCCATAGCGCTCGATCGAGCCGCGCTCGACGCGTGCGTCGTTGTCGGCGGTGCGGTTATAGGTGTTGTTGAAGGAGAGCCGCGACCGCGTGCCGACGAGGGTGCCGAGGTTGAGCAGCCCTCCCCACAGCGTCGTGTTGCGCCCGGTGGTGCCGTCGAAGCGGTCGTACTCGATCACGTCGCCGGCCGCCGAGCCGGGTCGGGCGAGGGCGCGGAGCTGCCGCGCCTGCACTTCCTGCGAGTAGGAATACGTCCCGGAGACGAGGTACCCGATCTGCTGCCCGAAGACCGCGTCGCTGCCGCCGACCGAGGCCCCGAGCGAACCGTTAGGCGTTCCCGTCCTCCGCTCGGCCTGCCAGACGTTGCGCAGCGAGTTGATGAAGCGGTTCTGGTCGGCGCTGGTGATCGCGCCCTGGAAGTTCCCGGCGGAGCGGAGCGCGCCCGGCAGGTCGCGCCCGCTGCCGGCGAGCGCGAACACCTCGCCGCCGACACCCGGGGCGTAGAAGACGTCGTGACCCGCCGCGCGATCGTTGAAGCCCAGCGACGAGGAGTAGGTGACCTGCCGCTTCGCCGGGAACTCGCGCGTCCTGATGTCCACCGAGGCGCCGGCGAAGTCGCCCGGCTGGTCGGGGGTGAAGGTCTTCGACGTCGTGACCGACTGGAGGAGCCCCGAGGGGAAGAGATCGAGCGGGACGACCTTGCGTTCCGGCTCGGTGCTGGGGAGGCGCGCGCCGTTCAAGGATGCCGTGGTGTAGCGCTCGCCGAGTCCGCGGACGAAGACGTAGCGGCCATCCTGGACCGTGACGCCGCTGACGCGCTGGACCGCCTGCGCGGCGTCGGCGTCGGCGCTCTTCGAGATCTGCTCGGAGGTGACCGAGTTGACGATCCCGGTCGCGGTGCGCTGCTGGTCGAGCGCGGCGTTGACACTACCCTTCTCGTTCGCTGCCGAGACGGTCACGGTCGCCAGCTCGACGGTGGTCGGCGCGAGGGTGATGTCCTGCTCGAGGGTGTGGTCGGCGTCGAGCTGCAGCCCGGTCACCGTCTTCGGGCCGTAGCCGATGCGGCGCGCCTGGATCGTCACGGTGCCGGCCGGGATGTTGGCGATCGCGAAGCGGCCGTCGATGCCGGAGCTGGTTCCGAATGTCGTGCCGACGACCTGCACCCCGACGTCGGGGATCCCGGCGCCCGTCCTCGCGTCGATCACCCGTCCGACGACCCGGCCGGTGGGGAGCGGGGTGCCCTGTGCGTGCAGCGCCGGCGCCGGGAGGGCGAGGACGGCGAGGGCGGGGACGAGGCGAAGCAGTGCGCGCGCGGCGGCGAACGTTAGGCGGGTCATGGATGCGGAGGGAAGAAGGTGCCTTGAAGGTCATTCCCCTCCGTATCGGATCACGGACCGCCAGGCAACGAAATTGTCACGACGCGGCGGCGCGGGCCGGGGAGAGCCTATATCCCTCCCCGCGGATGCACTCGATCACGAGGCCGGCGCCGTCGATCTTGCGCCGGACGCGGGAGATGCGCATGTCGACGCCGCGCGCGCTCGCCCGTCCGCGATCGGTGGTGGCGAGGCTGGCTCGGGTGCACAGCCGTCCCTTCCGCTCGGCAAGGGTCCGCAGCAGGGTGAACTCGGCCGGCGTGAGGTCGACGAGCCGGTCGCCGACGAGGACCTGATGGGCGGCGACGTCGATATGAAGGTTGGCGAGGGTCAGCGTCTCGCGCGGATCGGCGGGGGCGCGGGCGATGCGGCGGAGGAGGGTCGCGACACGGACGAGCAGTTCCGCGGCGGGAAAGGGCTCGACGAGGACGTCGTCGGCGCCCTCGGCGAGCGCGGCCCGGCGGCGCGCGTCGACCTCCGGGGTGGCGCGGTCCATCAACACGAGGATCCCGACGGCGGCCGGATCTGTGGCCCGGCGGGCAACGACCTCGTGGCCGCGGATGCGACGGAGCCGACGGGTGGCCGAGTGGTCACCGTCGTCGCCGCCGATGACAACGAGATCGAAGCGCTCGCGCGCCATGACGCGCAACGCCTCGTCGATGCCGAGGACGGTCGCGAGGCGGTAGCCGGCGCGGGCGAGCGTCGCCGTCGTCGCCGCCGCGGTCTCCGGGCTGGTCGCGGCAAGCAGGATGTGCCCGCACTGCGCCGCGATGCGCGCCGGCGCCGGTGGACCGGCGCTTGCCCGGTCGAGCGGGTACTTCCTGGCGAGGCCGGTCAGCTTCTTCCCGCGCGGGCTGGTAAAGCGGCGGCTGGACACTCGTTGGCGAAGGGGGTACGAACGACGGATTATTGTTCGAGAGGATCGGCGGTGGTGCCGGGAGGATCACCCCGGTTCGCATCGCGACGATCTCGTTCCGGTCACGATTCTGTCTCAGCCGGTCGCGGCGTGAACGTTAGGCAGGGCTCCGTGACAGCAGGCGATGGTGTCCGCTCCGCACCGTGACCGATCTGTGACGTTCTCGCGGTCGGCGGGCCCTAGGTTGCTGGGTGGGCGCCCGGTGCGCCGGACCTACATGTCTCGACGGTGATGCAGACTTCCTTCAATGATCCGGCGCTGTTCGTCAACCGCGAGCTGAGCTGGCTGGATTTCAACGCGCGCGTGCTCAACGAGGCGCTCGACCCGCGGAATGCGGCGCTCGAGCGGCTGAAGTTCCTCGCGATCTTCGCGACGAACCTCGATGAGTTCTTCATGGTGCGCTTCGGCGGTCTGCGCCGGCGAGTGGCCGCCGGCATCGTCGAGCCGTTCGCCGACGGGCTCGCGCCTCAGGAGGTTCTCGAGCGGCTCGACGTCCGCATCCGGGAGTTGCAGGCGACGGCGAGCCGCTGCCTCGCCGAGGACGTCCTCCCCGCGCTGGCCGCGGCCGGAGTCGAGCTGCTCGGCCCGGCGGAGCTGTCGAGTGACGAGCGCGCGGCGATCGATGCCTACTTCGAGACGAATGTCTATCCGGTCCTGACGCCCCTCGCCGTCGATCGCGGACATCCGTTCCCGTACCTGTCGAACCTTTCGCTCTCGCTGGCGGTGACGCTGCGCGACCCGGCGCGCGGGACCGAGCTGTTCGCGCGGGTGAAGGTGCCGAAGAGCCTCACCCGCTGGGTTCCGGTGGACGGGGCGGGGGGGACGCGGTTCGTCCCCCTCGAGCGCGTGATCGAGGCGAACCTCGGCGCGCTCTTCCCGACGCTCGAAGTCATCGGCTCGTATCTCTTCCGCATCACGCGCTTCTCCGACTTCGAGCTGTCGGCGGGGGAGGAAACGGAGGACCTTCTGGCGGCGATCGAGGAGCAGATCTTCCGCCGCCGCTTCGGGGAGATCGTTCGCGTCGAGGTGGAGCGAGGGATGCCGCCGCACATCCGCGAGCTGATCATCGAGGAGCTGCGTGAGGAGCTCGGCGAGGGTGAGCCGGAGGGGGTGCCGAGGCTGACGGAGCGCGACATCCACGAGAGCGATGGCCTCCTCGACCTCGGCGACATGCTCACCATCGCGGCGCTGGAGATCCCGGAGCTCCGCGATGCTCCGTACACCCCGGTGGTGCCGCGGGAGCTGCGCGGCGAGCGCAGCATTCTCGACGTCATCCGCGACCACGACCTGCTCGTCCACCATCCCTTCGAGTCGTTCAGCGCGACCGTCGAGGAGTTCGTCTCCGAAGCGGCGCGCGATCCGCTGGTGCTGGCGATCAAGATGACGCTGTACCGAACGTCAGGAGATTCGACGATCGTGCGGGCGCTGCTCGACGCGGCGCAGCGCGGGAAGGAGGTGGTCGTCCTCGTCGAGCTGAAGGCGCGCTTCGACGAGGCGAACAACATCGAGTGGGCGCGCACACTCGAGTCGCACGGGATCCACGTCGTCTACGGCCCGGCGAACCTGAAGACGCACGCGAAGACCGCCCTCGTCGTCCGCCGCGAGGGCGACGGATTCCAGCTCTACGCGCACATCGGATCGGGGAACTACAACACGCGGAGCGCGCGCGTCTACACCGACGTCGGGCTGTTCACCTGCAGCCCGGCGATCGGTGCCGACCTGCGCGACCTCTTCAACTCGCTGACGGGATTCGACGGCGAGCGGTCGTATCGCGAGCTGCTCGTCGCCCCGCACGGGCTGCGCGGGGGATTCCTCCGCCTCATCGCCCGCGAGGCCGAGCATGCGCGGGCGGGGCGCCCGGCGCGGATCATCGCCAAGATGAACGCGATCGTCGACGACGAGCTGATTCGGGCGCTGTACGCCGCTTCCTGCGACGGCGTCACGATCGACCTCATC
>DASSZC010000051.1:0-5904 GCA_035702925.1 Gemmatimonadaceae bacterium
GGCGCGCGGGATCACGATCGCGACGGCGCACGTGGAGTACGAGTCGACGAAGCGGCACTACGCGCACGTGGACTGCCCGGGGCACGCGGACTACGTGAAGAACATGATCACGGGCGCGGCGCAGATGGACGGGGCGATCCTGGTGGTCTCGGCGGCCGACGGCCCGATGCCGCAGACGCGCGAGCACATCCTGCTGGCGCGCCAGGTGAACGTGCCCTACATCGTCGTGTTCATGAACAAGGTGGACATGGTGGACGATCCGGAGCTGCTGGACCTGGTGGAGCTCGAGGTCCGCGAGCTGCTCTCGGCCTACCAGTTCCCGGGGGACGAGACGCCGATCATCAAGGGCTCGGCGCTCAAGGCGCTGGAGTCGGCGGACCCGAACTCGGAGTACGGGCAGAAGATCACCGAGCTGATGGACGCCCTGGACAGCTACATCCCGCAGCCGAAGCGGGAAGTGGAGAAGCCCTTCCTGATGCCGGTCGAGGACGTGTTCTCGATCACGGGGCGCGGGACGGTGGCGACGGGGCGGATCGAGCGCGGGGTGGTGAAGGTCGGGGAGGAAGTGGCGATGATCGGCTTCAACTCCGACAAGAAGACGGTGATCACGGGGGTCGAGATGTTCCGCAAGCTGCTCGATCAGGGCGAGGCGGGGGACAACGTGGGGCTGCTGCTGCGCGGGGTGGCGAAGGAGGAAGTGGAGCGCGGGATGGTGCTGGCGAAGCCGGGCTCGATCACGCCGCACACGAAGTTCCACGCCGAGGTCTACGTCCTGACGAAGGAGGAGGGGGGGCGGCACACGCCGTTCTTCAAGGGCTACCGGCCGCAGTTCTACTTCCGGACGACCGACGTGACGGGGAGCGTGGAGCTGCCCGAGGGGATGGAGATGGTGATGCCGGGGGACAACGTCCAGATGACGATCGAGCTGATCACGCCGATCGCGATGGACGAGGGGCTCCGCTTCGCGATCCGCGAGGGCGGCCGCACGGTCGGCGCCGGCGTCGTCGCCAAGATCCTCAAGTAACGAAGCACCGGGAATCGGGGAGTGGGGAGCGGGGAGTAGCAGCCCCCCCCACTCCCCACTCCCGATTCCCTACTCTCTGTCCTAGCCATGCCACGCGACAAGATCATTCTCGCTTGCAGCGACTGCAAGAACCGCAACTACTTCACCACCAAGAACAAGCGCCTCCATCCGGAGCGCGTGGAGTGGAAGAAGTATTGCCCCCGCTGCAACGCACATAAGCTCCACAAGGAAACGAAGTAGATGGCGGTCCAGACCACCACGCCGGCTGCTCGCCCCGGACTCGGGACGCGGATCGGCGCTTTCTTCGCCGGCCTGCCGCAGAGCTACGACAACGTGCGCGCCGAGATGCGGAAAGTGACCTGGCCGGATCTCGCGCAGATCCGCCAGGCCACGATCGGCATCATCGCCGTCGTGCTCTTCGTCGGCGCGATCATCGCGCTGATGGACGTCGTCCTGCAGCAGGTGCTCGTCCGCTGGATTCCCAGCTTCTTCACGGGGCGCTGACGTGGACCACCGCTGGTACGCCATCCAGACGACTTCCGGACACGAGAACAAGGTCCGTTCGCTGATCCAGCGGAAGATCGACGCGGACACCGCGCCCCCCGAGGAGCGCGCCCTGCGGCAGGCCCTCGTCCCGACCCAGGAAGTGGTCGAGATCAAGAACGGCAAGAAGGTCACGGTCGAGCGGAAGATCTACCCCGGCTACGTGCTGGTCGAGATGCTGCTGAACCAGGACACCCTGCACACGATCAACAGCATCCAGGGGGTCATCAAGTTCGTCGGCCAGGATCGCCCGCAGCCGCTGCGCCCGGACGAGGTCAACCGTCTGCTCGGCGTCGCCGACGAGGCGGAGGAGGCGGAGCCCAAGGAGGAGATCCCCTTCCTGATCGGTCAGGCGGTGGCGATCACCGAGGGACCGTTCACCGACTTCAACGGCACGGTCGAGGAAGTGATGACCGACAAGGGGAAGGTCCGGGTGAGCGTGAGTCTCTTTGGACGTCCGACGTCGGTGGAGCTGGATTACCTGCAGCTCAAGGGGTACTGAGCGTCGAGGGACGAGCGAAGGAAGAGGCTGTACACCCCGTTTCCACACGCTCGACGCTCGACGCTCATCGCTCGCACTTCGTACGACGTCGGCTACCACAACGACGCTAAACACACCGTGGGAGCACGAACGCGCGCCGACGGTCGACGCGCGACTGCACACTGAGGGTATCACATGGCTAAGAAGGTCACTGGTTTCGTCAAGCTGCAGATCCCTGCGGGCAAGGCGAATCCGGCTCCTCCCGTGGGTACGGCCCTCGGTCCGCAAGGCATCAACATCATGGCCTTCTGCAAAGAGTTCAACGCTCGGACGCAGGGCCAGGACACGATCCTTCCGGTCGAGGTCACGATCTACGGCGACAAGTCCTTCACCTTCATTCTCAAGACGCCCCCCGCGGCCGTCCTGCTGAAGAAGGAGGCGGGCATCGAGAAGGGATCCGGAGCGCCGAACAAGACCAAGGTGGGCTCGGTCACGCAGGCCCAGGTCCGCAAGATCGCCGAGCTCAAGATGCCGGACCTCAACACCGACTCGATCGAGTCCGCGATGGCGATGGTCGCCGGCGCGGCGCGCTCGATGGGTCTGGAGGTCAAGGGCTGATGCGCACCCATGGCAAGAAGTTCCGCGCGGCCGCCGAGCGCATCGGCACGCCGTCGGCGGGCCGCGGCCCGCGTCAGGCGCTCGAGCTCGTGAAGTCCTCGGCGTTCGCGAAGTTCGACGAGACGGTCGAGATCGCGGTCCGCCTCGGCGTCGATCCGCGTCACGCCGATCAGGTCGTCCGCGGCACGGTCGTCCTGCCGGCGGGGACGGGCACCTCGGTGCGCGTCCTCGTCATCGCCGTCGGCGACAAGGCCCGCGAGGCCGAGGCCGCCGGCGCCGACATGGTGGGCGCCGAGTACATCCAGAAGATCAAGGACGGCTTCCTCGACTTCGACGTCATGATCGCCACCCCGGACCAGATGGGACAGGTCGGCCAGCTCGGCCGCGTCCTCGGTCCGCGCGGCCTCATGCCGAACCCGAAGGCGGGCACGGTCACCTTCGACATCGCGCGCGCCGTGCGCGAGACGAAGGCCGGCAAGATCGAGTTCCGCGTCGACAAGGGCGGGAACGTTCACGCCGCGATCGGCAAGGTCTCCTTCCCGGTCGAGTCGCTGGAGACGAACCTGGCGGCCTTCATGGACCAGATCGTCCGCTCCAAGCCCGCTGCCTCGAAGGGGGTCTACATCCGCAACGTCGCCATCTCGAGCACGATGGGGCCCGGCGTCACCCTCGACACCACCCCGTACCGGTAAGAGAGGCGCGATGAAGAAGACCGAGAAGCAGCAGCTCGTCGTCGAGCTGAGCGACAAGATCAAGGGCGCCTCGGCGCTCTACTACACCGACTTCACGGGGCTCAACGTGAAGCGGATGACCGAGCTCCGCCGCCGCCTGCGCAAGGCCGGCGTCGAGTACGTGGTCATCAAGAACACCCTCGCCCTGCGCGCGGTCAATGAGAGCGGTCTCGTCGGCACGCGCCTCCGTGGCCCGACCGGCGTCGTCGTCACTCGCGACCCCGTCGGGGCGGCCAAGCTCCTCACCGACTTCGCCCGGGAGAACGACCAGAAGCCCGCGGTGAAGGGGGGGATGCTGGAAGGGGTCAGCATCGACGAGGCGCAGGTCAAGCGGCTCGCCTCGATGCCGTCGCGCGAGCAGATGCTCTCCGAGCTCGGCGCCGGGCTGATGTCTCCCATGGCCGCCTTCGCCGGCGCCATGACGGGGATGCTGTCGATGATGGTGGGCGCGATGGAAGCGCTCCGCGTTCAGAAGGAAGGAAGCGCCGAGACCGGCGCCCAATAAATCCCAGGCGTATGGGCCCGACGCCCTGGCATCTCAGGGAGTTCGGCCTGGCCTGACCACACGCCCCAGCGTTACAGCGACGCCTGGGTTTTACTAGGAGAATCGGAGCAATGGCTACCACGACGCTTTCCAACGAAGAGATCCTCGACGCGATCGGCAACAAGACGGTCTTCGAGCTCGCCGACCTGATCGAGGCCTTCAAGACGAAGTTCAACGTCACGATCGCCGCCGCCCCGGTGGGCGGTGGTGCCGCGGCCGGCGGCGCCGGCGGCGCGGCTGCCCCGGCGGCCGAGGAGCAGACCGAGTTCTCGGTCAACCTCAAGGAAGCGGGCGCCAAGAAGATCCAGGTCATCAAGGTCGTGCGCGAGATCACCGGCCTCGGCCTCAAGGAGGCCAAGGACCTCGTCGATGGCGCGCCGCAGACGGTCAAGGCCGGCGTGACGAAGGACGAGGCCGCGACCATCCGGGCCAAGCTGGAAGAGCAGGGCGCGACCGTCGAGGTGAAGTAAGGGGGCAGGGAATGGCGAGTCGGGAGTCGGGAATCGACAGGATCGACTCCCCGCTCCCGACTCCCCACTCCCCGTCTCCTCACTTCTCCCCGACGCGGTCGTGATTATATTTCGACATCGCATTACAACTGAAGTCTTCCCGCTCCGCCCCGGGTTCGCGAATTTTCTGCGAGCGTCGGGGACGGAGCTGTTTTCGCCTGCGTGCGGGTGATAAATGGCTGACATGATGAAGCAGATATCGTTCGGTAAGCTCGACGAAGGGATGGGGATGCCCCACCTCCTCGACATCCAGACGCGCGCCTTCGAGGCGCTGCTGCAGCTGGATGCGGCGTCGCAGAACCGTGAGGACATCGGGCTCGAGCGGGTCTTCAAGGACCTCTTCCCGATCACCGACGTCCACGAGAACTTCTCTCTCGAGTTCGTGCGCTACACCCTCGGCGAGCCCAAGTACTCGGTCGAGGAGTGCATCGAGCGCGACATGACCTTCTCCGCCCCCCTCAAGGCGACCCTCCAGCTCGTCATCAACGAGGACGTCAACGGGGTCAAGCGGCCGCGCAACATCATCGAGAAGGAGGTCTACCTCGGTGAGCTCCCCCTGCTCACCGGGCTCGGCACGTTCGTGATCAATGGCGCCGAGCGCGTCATCGTCAGCCAGCTCCACCGCTCGCCGGGCGTGGTCTTCGAGGAGTCGACGCACCCCAACGGGCAGCGTCTCATCTCCGCGCGCATCATCCCCTTCCGCGGATCGTGGGTCGAGTTCACCGTGGACATCCACGACGTGATCTACGTCCACATCGACAAGAAGAAGAAGTTCCCCGCCACCGCCCTCCTCCGCGCCTTCGGCTACGGCACGAACAAGGACATCTACGATGTCTTCTTCGGCGTCCGCGAGCTCGACCTGAACAAGGTCCGCGAGAACCGCCAGGAGCAGCGCGAGCTGTTCGGCGCCATCGTCGCCGAGGAGCTCACGCTGGCCGGCAAGGAGAGCGACCCGAACGCCCCGAAGCTCAAGACCAAGAAGGCCCGCGCCGAGCGCGAGGCCGCCGAGGCGGAGCTCGTCGTCCGCGAAGGGGACGAGCTCACCGAGCAGCTCGCCGAGCGCCTGCGCGAGGCGCGCGTCAAGAAGATCAAGGTCTTCGCCTCGTACATGACGGCCGACCTGCGCGACGAGCAGGACGCGATCGACCGCGGCGAGCGCGAGGAGCCCCGCGTCCTCGCCCGCGACGTCATCGACCCCGACACCGGCGAGATCCTCGCCGAGGCCGACCAGCAGCTCAAGCCGCAGCTCATCAAGCGGCTGCGCAACGCCGGCATCCTCAAGGCGCAGGTCTTCTCGCCCTCCGGCCGCGTCGAGAGCCCGCTCGTCAAGAACACCATCGCCAAGGACCCGACGCACGACGAGGCGATGGCGCTCAAGCAGATCTACGCGCTCCTCCGGCCCGGCGACGCGCCGAACGCCGAGACGGCTCGTCAGGCGCTCGAGCGGCTGTTCT
>DASSZC010000009.1:0-2682 GCA_035702925.1 Gemmatimonadaceae bacterium
AGCCATTAGCCGTTAGCGTCGAGCGACGGCGGTTCTTAGAGAGGCGCTGGACGGCGGCTGTTGCTCATCCGCTCCTCGGCTCGCCTAACGCGCCGTCGCTCGACGCTGATGGCTAAGGGCTAGCCGCTGCAATCTCACGCCGCGTCGATGTGGAACGCGCACTTCGGGCGGTCGGAGGTGCGGTCGCAGTGTTCGTGGACCTTGGCGTCTGTGACTTCGGAGAGGAGTTGCTCGACAATGCGGCAGGTCTGGGGGTGGGCGTTGACGGCCTGGGCGAGGGGGCAGCCGTGGCACTGGATCTCGTAGCCTTCGGGGCGGGCGACGAGGTCGGCATCGGCGCCGAGGTCGGCGAGGAGGCGAGCGGCGTTCTCGACGCGGGCCTTGAAGGTCTTCGCCGAGTCGGCGGGGGCGAGGCGGCGGCCGGTGGCCTTGAGGATCGAGCGCAGCTCCGCCGGCGTCAGGCGTTGCCCGAGCTCGGCGATGAGGGCAGCCAGCGTCGGGGCGTAGGCGGTGGAGAAGATCGTGTCGCTCGCCGGTGAGGTGGCATAGAGCGTCGCCGGCTTGCCGACGGTGCCTTCGCGGCGCTGCCCCACGGCGACGATGACGCCGTCGCGCTCGAGCGAGGCGAGCTGCGCGCGGACCGCGTTGTCGGTGAGGCCGAGCTTCGCCGCGAGCTCCTCGACGGTGTGCGGGCCGCGGCGAACGAGGGCGACGACGCGCCCCCTCGTGCTCCCCCCGAAGTGTCGTTCCCACCAGCGCATGTGCCGTCCTCCCGGTTCAGGCGCGGCGCCCGCACGGTCCGGGCGCCCTGCGACAAGATAGCCAGGCAGCCCGATAAATACAATTAGTCAAAGTTTTCCTTGACAAACAGAAACGGGGGTGGCAGCTTCAAGTCAGGCGCCGCGCCCAGCCGGGCGACGAGCGCTGGAAGGCCGAACGACTTCAACCTGGGGAACCACTGATGCACACGCCCGAATCCCGTCCCGCTACCACGCGTTTCCTTCGCCAGCTCGCGAGCATCGCCCTTGCCGGTGCCGTCACGATGATCGCCGCGCAGCCGGCGCGGGCGCAGGGTACGGCCGCCGCGTCCGCGAAGCCGGCGATCGACGATCCCACCATCGTCGCGATCTTCGACGCGGCGAACACCTGGGACATCGAGGCGGCTCGGGTCGCGCTGCAGAAGAGCCGCAGCAAGGATGTCCGCTCCTTCGCGAAGATGATGGCGCACGACCACAAGGCGGTGCGGCAGATGGGCCGCGACCTGGCGAAGAAGCTGAAGGTCACGCCGACCCCCCCGGGCAAGGACTTCGCCCTCTACCAGGCGCACCTCGCGGCGATGAAGACGCTGCGCGCCACGAAGCGCGGCCCCGCGTTCGACAAGGCGTACATCGACAACGAAGTCGCCTTCCACCAGGCGGTGATCGACGCGGTGACGACGACGCTCCTTCCCGCGACGCAGAACGCGGAGCTCAAGCAGCTGGAGACGACGGTCGCCCCGAACTTCCAGGCACACCTGCTGGCGGCGAAGAAGCTGCAGGGTGAGCTGGTGGCGGTCGGCAGCACGCGGTAAGCTCCAAGCGATAAGCAGTCAGCGAACGGCGTCGATGCTGCGCACTATCCACGCCGTTCGCTGACTGCTTACCGCTTCCCACGGGCTGCTAGAATCGCGTCGCGAGCCTCACCCCGAAACCCCGCCCGCTCGGCGCAACTCCGACGCGGGCCGCGCTGCCTAACGATCGCCTGACCCAGCGCTCGCTGGGGTGGGTCGCCCCCCAGAGCCCGCCGACGACGACACCGGTGAGGGCGCCGAGGATTCCGCCGGCGACGGCGTCGCCAGTGCGGTTGGGGGTCGCGTCGCCGCAGAACCAGGTCGCGCCGGCGCAGTCCGGCTTCTGGTAAGTCGCGGCGGCGAGCGCCGCGCCGAGACCGGCGCCGATCACCGAGCCATAGAGCAGTCCTCGCCGCGTGTTGCCTCGCTTCCCAAGGCTCACGTCGAGCGCGGTGATGTCGCCGATCGCGACGGAGCGCGGGCCAGCCATCTCTTTCGTCTGCAGCAGCAGGCTGTCTCCCTGCACGCCGACGACGCTGCCGACGTAGCGATATCCGCCTCGCTGGGTCGGCGTCGTGATCCGGACGCGCTCACCGACGGAAGCGGGAGCGGTGGCCTGCGCGCGCAGGCTCGCGCTGGTCGAGATGGTGAGGGCGAGAAGTGCGAGGGCGATGGTCGCGCGGCGTGTCGGCATGTCTTCCAGGGTGAGGTTACCGAGGAATCTGTCCGCCGCGTGCGCTCCCCTCAATACGTCGGGTGACGTAGCCGTGAGCCTATCGGCTGGCCGTCGAAGCGGGCGCGCGCCCCCCGGTGCGCAGGAAATCCGCGAACTCCTCGGGAAGCCCCTTGTCGACGATCGCTCGCGCGACTGCCTCCACATCGTACTCGACACGCACGAACTCGACACCGACCCCGTGCTCGGTGACCACGAGCACGACGTACCCGGCGCGCGGATCGCCGTCCTTCGGGCGGCCGACGCTTCCGGTGTTCACGAAGTGGACGCCGCCCACGGCGCGGTGCCAGGGCTTGTGGGTATGCCCGAAGCAGATGATGTCCCCCGCCGAGGCGCCCATCGCGTCAGCCATCTTCTTCAGGAACCCGTCGCTCCGGTCCTCGGTGACGTAGACGGTGTT
>DASSZC010000496.1:0-2706 GCA_035702925.1 Gemmatimonadaceae bacterium
TCATGCGGCAACTCGGAGGGATTCGACCCCGAAGAGCCGGTTGCGAGGTCGCTGGCCGCAACCGTAGCCCTGGTGAAAAACCGGGACACGTTCGACGGAATCGCACGGCGAACGGAAGGGAATGAGACAAGACCATCACACGTGATGGTGTCGAACAAAAAAAGTCTCACTCTGCCAGCGGGAAAGAGGCGCCCCACGTGATGTGTCACGTCGGGCGCCTCTACCATTTCACCGGACCGCGGCGCGCGACTGCGGCGTCCCGCTTCGCCTGATACCTGCAGTGTCGACGATCAGCCATCCTGCAGGGGACGCGCGCCACGGCGATGCCATGCATCGCGAGGATGCGTCGCGACATCGCGCGCGCGAGGGAAAAAGGAGGGTGATCCCATGCTCAGGGGTTTCGAGGATCGCCGCGATGCTGGGCGGCAGCTCGCCGCCGAGCTCCGACAGTACGCCGGCCGGCCCGATGTCATCGTGCTCGGCCTCGCCCGCGGGGGAGTACCGGTCGCCAATGAAGTCGCCCGTGCGCTCGACCTCCCGCTCGACATCTTCATCGTCCGCAAGCTCGGTGTGCCTGGCCACGAGGAGCTGGCGATGGGGGCGATCGCCAGCGGAGAGGTGCAGGTTCTCGACGACCGCCTGATCCGCACCCTTCACATCCCGCCGAGCGCGGTGACGAACGTCATCACGCAGGAACGCCGCGAGCTCGAGCGGCGCGAGACGGCATACCGCGGTGGTCGACTCGCGCCCGACGTGGCCGGACGAACGGTCATCCTCGTCGACGACGGACTCGCCACCGGCGCCAGCATGTTCGCCGCGATCTCCGCGCTGCGAAAGGCGAATCCCGCGAAGATCGTCGTCGCTGTCCCCGTCGCGGCACCCGAGGTCTGTTCCGCCATGCGGCGCGTCGGCGACGAGTGCGTCTGCGTGCTGACTCCCGCGCAGCTGTACGGCGTCGGCGCCTGGTACACCGACTTCTCGCAGACCACCGACAGCGAGGTGCGCACGATCCTCGAGGCCGCCGCCCGCAGGCGCACACCCGGCGGCCCGTCCCCGAGCGCCGCGAAGCGGGAGCCTCTCACATCACCGCAACGCTGATGGAACTGCAATGCTCACTCACGAGGAGCTCGGCCGCCTGACGCGGACGCTGCGGGACCGGAAGATTCTCAGCATCTACCTCGATGTCGGCGCGCGCGACCCCGCGCACAAGCACGCGTGGCGCACGCAGCTCGACGACTCGATCCGCCGGATCCGCGACGGCACCGCGTCGCCCCCGGACAAGGAGCGCGCGGCATTCGACAAGGCGGTCGCCCTCCTCGATGGACAGCTTTCGTCGGCAGCGGGGGCGCGGAGCTGGGTCGGGTTCGCCTGCGGGAAGGAAGTCCACCACAGCGAGTCACTTCCCGTGCGCACCCCCGCGGTCGTCGCCTGGGACATCGGGCCGCGCATCGCACCCTACCTCGCCGCGATTCGCCAGTGCCGTCCCGTGATCCTCGCCGAAGTGAACGCCGAGGGCGCGCGGCTCTATCGCTACGACGCCGGTATCCTCGAGAAGCTCGAGCACCTGCGCGCGCACGTCACCATCGAGCCGCAGCACCACATGGGGAGCATGCCGCGCCGCGGATTCCACACCGGGACGCGCGGCTCGACGGGGACCGACGCCGCGCAGCGCGAGCTGCGCGAAGGAACTCGCCGGATGCTCCGCGAGCTATCGCAGCGCCTGACGATCCTCGCCGGCGCCGACGGCTGGATCATCATCGGTGGGACGCCACTTCCGGCGAAGGCCGCGCGTGCCGCGCTCCCGAAGTCGCTGACCAGCCGGTCGATGATCGTCCCCGAGATGCACATCTGGGCGAGCGACGCGCAGATTCGCGAATGCGCCGAGAGCGGGGCTGCTGCGCTGCAGGACGCACAGGACCTCGCGGCCGTCTCCTCCGCGGTGCGTGAGGCGGGCGCGGGGCGCGGGCGAGGGGTCCTCGGCCCCGAGGGCACGATTCGCGCGCTGGAGAGTGGAGCGGTCGAGAAGCTGTACCTGTCGGAGAAATTCATCGAGATGTCGCCGGAGACGAGCGACAGCGCGGTTCGCAGCGCGCTCGAGCACGGCGCCCTCCCCGAGGTGGTGCACGGCGCCGCCGCGTCGCGGCTCGACCATTTCGCCGAGGGAATGGCGGCGCGGCTGCGCTATCCGGCAAGGACCACTGCCTGACGGCAGCTGCCTGACGGCAACATGAGGAGCAGGTCATGCACACCAAAGTCGACAAGGCCGTCACCAGCGCCCTGCAGGACGCGGCGCACCGCCTGACCGGAAGCGCCGAGGACTTCGACCCGATCCTCGCTCTCGTCGGCGATGCGCGGTTCGTCCTCATCGGCGAGGCGTCGCACGGCACGCACGACTTCTATCGCGTCCGCGCCGAGATCACCAAGCGGCTGATCCGCGAGCACGGCTTCGCCGCGGTCGCGGTCGAAGCCGACTGGCCCGACGCCTATCGCGTGAACCGCTTCGTCCGCGGCCGCCCCGGCGACGCCGACGCCACCGACGCGTTAGGCGGCTTCCGCCGCTTCCCGCAGTGGATGTGGCGCAACGCCGACGTGCTGGACTTCGCCGGCTGGCTGCGCGACCGCAACCGGCCGCTGCCCGAGGGGGCCATAGCAGGCTTCTTTGGCATGGATTTGTACAGTCTCTACACCTCGATCGAGGCGGTGATT
>DASSZC010000556.1:0-2211 GCA_035702925.1 Gemmatimonadaceae bacterium
GGCAGCTGTTCTACGAGATCCGGGGCGGGAAGATCGCGGGCGTGCTCAAGGACGTCGCCTACCAGATGCGCACCCCCGAGTTCTGGGGGTCGCTCGACATGATCGGCGGACCGAAGAGCTACCACCTCGGCGGCGCCTTCAACGACGGGAAGGGCCAGCCGTCGCAGTCCAACGCGGTGAGCCACGGCTGCGTGCCGAGCCGCTTCCGCAACGTCAACGTGATCAACACGGGACGGAAGGCGTGAGCGAGCTCAGATCCCTCGCCCAGTCGGCGCGCTATCTCTCGCGGGAGGAGTGCGACGCGCTCGCCCGGCGCACCCTGGGATTCGTCACCTCGGCCGACGCCGCGCGCGTGAACATCAACAGCGGCAGCCGGGGCAACACCCGGTTCGCCGTGAACCAGGTGTCCACGGGCGGCGACAACTACGATACCGCCGTCACCGTCACCGCCCTCGTGGGGCGGCGCAGCGCGACCAGCACCACCAACCAGCTCGACGACGCCTCCCTCCGCCAGGCGGTCCAGATGGCCGAGCGGCTCGCGCGTCTGGCGCCGGAAGATCCCGAGTTCCTCCCCGAGCTCGCCCCGCAGCGGTACGAGGAGGGGCGCAACTGGAGCGAGGCCACCGCGTCGCTCGACCCTCAGGGCCGGGCGGAGTCGGTCCGCGCGATCACCGCGCCGGCGACGCAGGGCGGCCTGGTGTCCACCGGATATCTCGACACCCGCGCCGGCGCGACTGCCGTGGCCAACTCCAACGGGTTGTTCGCCTGGTCGCGCTCCACCGCGGCGGCGCTCACCACCACGGTGCGCACCCCCGACGGCACCGGCTCCGGCTGGGCGGGCGCGTCGCACCACGACTGGTCGCGGATCGACGCCGCATCGCTCGGCGCGCGTGCCGCCGAGAAGGCGCGCGCATCGCGCAATCCCGCCGCCGTCGAGCCGGGCCGCTACACGGTGGTGTTCGAGCCCACCGCCGTCGGGAATCTCGTGCAGTTCATCGCGTTCGCGCTGAACGCCCGCGCCGCCGACGAGGGGCGTTCGTTCTTCTCCAGGCCGGGTGGCGCCAACAAGCTCGGCACCAAGGTCGTCGACGAGCGAGTGACGATCCTCTCCGATCCGTTCGACCCCGACGTCGCCGGCTCGCCCTTCACCGGGGAGGGGTTGCCGACCCGCCGCAGCGTCTGGATCGAGAACGGAGTCGTGACGAATCTCAACTACGATCGTTACTGGGCGCAGAAGAAGGGCGTCTCTCCTACGGCAAGTGGTGGCTCGCTCAAGATGAGCGGTGGAACGAGCACCATGGACGAGATGATCGCATCGACGCAGCGCGGTCTCCTCGTCACTCGATTCTGGTATCTGCGTCCGGTCGACCAGCGGACGATTCTCTATACGGGACTCACCCGCGACGGCACCTTCCTGATCGAGAACGGGAAGATCACCCGCGCGGTCAAGAATTTGCGGTTCAACGACTCGCCCGTCTTCATGTTGAACAACCTCGAAGCGCTCGGCACGCCGGTGCGGGTCAGCGCGAGCGAGGACGGCGGGCCGGGTCAGGCCGTGATGGTTCCACCGCTGAAGGTCAGGGACTTCAATTTCACAAGCTTGAGCGACGCGGTCTGAGTGGCGTCGCTGCATCGTCACGGTCTCGCCATGAGACCGTGGTGCGGCGGGAAGGCACTTCGGTGCTGACCGCTGGCCCGTACGAACCACCGGGGGTTCGATCGGGCGATCCACTCCGTTACAGGAGAGTACTCCATGGCTGCCAAGAAGACCGGGCGCAAGAGCGCCAAGAAGGGATCGGCTCGCAAGAAGTCGTCGGCGAAGAAGTCCGGCGCGAAGAAGACCGCCCGCCGCAAGACGGCGAAGAAGGGCGCGAAGAAGTCCGCCCGCAAGAAGTCGTCGAAGTAAGCGGTTCGTCGTTGCATACGGAGAAGCCGGCGCCTTGGCGCCGGCTTCTTTCGTTCCACTCCCCCCGCTCCCACGCCCCGCGCCGCCTACCGTGAATAGCGCGCCTGGGCCAGCTCGACGATCCGTGCGACCAGCGCGTCGTGCGCGATCCCCGCTTCCGCCGCCGCCCGCGCGAACTCCCCCGATCGCTCCAGATAGCAGTTCGGGTTCACCTCGATCACGTAGATCCGCTCGTCGGGCGTCACGCGCAGATCCACCCGGCCGTAGTCGCGGAGCCGCAGGGCGTTGAACGCCTCCACCGCCAC
>DASSZC010000499.1:0-2873 GCA_035702925.1 Gemmatimonadaceae bacterium
ACGAGGACGTTGGCATCGTTGTGCTGGCGAGCCAGCTTCGCGATCTCCGGCGCCCAGACGACCGCCGCCCGGACGTGGGGATAGCGGTTGGCGACGTACGACATGCCGAGCCCCGTGCCGCAGAGGAGGATGCCGCGCTTCGCGTCGCCCTCGGAGATCTCGTGGGCGAGCGGGTGCGCATAGTCCGGGTAGTCGGTGCTCGCCTCGGAGTTTGTCCCGAGGTCCTGCACGTCGTACCCCATCCGGTCGAGCACCTTCTCGAGCTTCTGCTTCATCTCGTATCCGGCGTGATCGGAGGCGATCGGGATCCGCTCGCGCGGCGCGGGGGTCGGCATTTGGTACCTCCTGCTACTTATTGGGCCACTGCGGCCAGGTCTTGACCATCATCCCGACCGAGCGGAGGCGGCGCTCGGCGAGGCGGTCGGCCGCCCGGTAGGTCGGGATCCCTTCCTGCTTCGCGATGTCGAAGACGCCGAGGATCGTGTCGTAGATCTCGTCCGCCTTGCGCAGCGAGCGGGTCGAGTCCCAACCGGCCAGCTCGCTGTAGACGTTGATGACGCCGCCGGCGTTGGCGACGTAGTCGGGGGCGTAAAGGATCCCCTTCTCCTCGAGGATGTCGCCGTGGCGCTCCTCGAGCAGGACGTTGTTGGCGCCGCCGGAGACGACCTCGACCCGGAGCTGGGGGATGGTCTTGTCGTTGATGATCCCGCCTAACGCGCAGGGGGCGAAGATGTCCGCCTTCTGCGAGTAGATCGCGTCGGGGGCGACGGCCGTCGCCTTCGTCTCGTCGACGATCGTCTTCACCTTGTCGGGATCGATGTCGGTGACGATCAGCTTCGCGCCGGCGGCGTGGAGCTCCTTGGCGAGGTAGTAGCCGACGTGGCCGCATCCCTGGATGGTGATCGTCTTCCCGGCGAGGTCGTCGGAGCCGAACTTGTGCTGCGCCGACGCCTGGATCGCGCGGAAGACGCCGTGCGCGGTCACCGGCGAGGGATCGCCTGACCGGCCGGCGAGGCCGGCGACGTACTTCGTCTCGTTGAAGACGTAGTCCATGTCGCTCGGGCTGGTGCCGACGTCTTCAGCGGTGACGTAGCGGCCACCGAGGGACTCGACGAAGCGGCCGTGCGCACGGAAGATCATCTCGCGGCTGCGCATCTTGTTGTCGCCGATGATCACCGACTTGCCGCCACCGAGATTGAGCCCGGCGACCGCGTTCTTGTAGGTCATCCCGCGGGCGAGGCGCAGCGCGTCGACGATCGCCTCCTCGTCGTTCGCGTAGTTCCAGAACCGCGTCCCGCCGAGGGCGGGGCCGAGGGTGGTGCTATGAATCGCGATGATCCCGCGGTAACCAGCAGTGGGATCGCTGCAGAGCACGAGTTGCTCGTGTCCCATCTCGGCGATCCGGTCGAAGAGCTTCATGTTGGTGGTCAGTTAGGTGTCAGTCGTGCGTCCTGATGCACGGGTTTTGCGAAGTTTCGATGCACAGGCCACACGAAACAGCGATGCACGGGAAGCGCGAGTACGAGGTGCACGGGGGGCGAAACCGCATTCGGTGCACGATCCACGAGCGGCGGCACGACTGCGGTACGACCGCCGAAAGCTACGCTGCGGGTCGTGAATCGTGAACCTCCCGCTCATTACATCGTGGTTCGGTGGCAGTCTCGTTCATCGTGCACCTTTAGCATTTTCGTTCACCGTGCATCTTCGCTGTTTCGCCCGCCGTGTATCTCTTACTCGCGCTACCCGTGCATCGCTGTTTCGAGGAAACTGTGCATCGAGGTTTCGAAAAAGCCGTGCATCGAAACTGCGAAACCGCGAAACCACTTGCCTCACAGCCGGGAACCCGTTCCATCAGGTGGTATCGTACAGCTCCCGCGCGATCACCAGCCGCTGGATCTCGGACGTCCCTTCGTAGATCTCGGTGACCTTCGCGTCCCGGAACAGCCGCTCGACCGGGAAGTCCTTCATGTAGCCGTAGCCGCCGAAGATCTGGACGGCCTGGGTGGTCACCCACATCGCGGTCTCGCTCGCGAGGAGCTTGCTCATGCTGCTGAACTGGGTGATGCTCTCCCCGCGGTCCTTCGCGGCGGCGGTAGCGTGGAGCAATGCGCGCGCCGCGGTGACCTTCGTGGACATGTCGGCGAGCTTGAACTGGATCGCTTCGAGGTCGCGGATCGGCTTCCCGAACTGCCGCCGTTCCCCGGCGTACTTCACCGCGTGCTCGAAGGCGGCACGGGCGATTCCGACAGACTGGGCGGCAATGCCGAGCCGCCCGTTGTCGAGTGAATGGAGGGCGTAGACGAAGCCGCGATGAACGTCGCCTAACGCGCGGTCGGCGGGGACGCGCATGTTGTCGAACGACAGCCCGACCGTCGGCGAGGCGCGCATCCCCATCTTGTCCTCCTTCTTGCCGACGCTGAACCCCGGCAGGTCGGGAGTGACGATGAAGGCGCCGATCCCCTTCGCCCCCATCCGGTGGTCGGGGGTGTCGGTTCGCGCCATGACGATGATGACGTCGGCCTCGTTGCCATGAGAGACCCACGCCTTCGTCCCGTTGATCACCCAGTGGTCGCCCTGCTTCACCGCCTGGGTGCGGAGCGACGCCGCGTCCGAGCCCGACTCCGGCTCGCTGAGCGCGAAGGCGCCGAGCATCTCGCCGCGCGCCATCGGCTTCAGGAAGCGCTCCTTCTGCTGCGGCGTCCCCCACTTGAGGATCATCTGGGTCGGCAGGGAGTTGTGCACTCCCATCGCGATCGACGAGGCGGCATCCACCGTCGCGATCTCCTCGAGGGCGACCAGGTACGTCGCGGTGCCGAGGCCGAGTCCATCGTACTCGGTCGGGATCATCATCCCGAGGAAGCCGAGCTCCCCCA
>DASSZC010000515.1:0-3040 GCA_035702925.1 Gemmatimonadaceae bacterium
TCTACAAGTCCACCGATGCCGGGAAGACGTGGACGCACCTCGGGCTGCGCGATACGCGCATGATCGCCAACATCGACGTCGACCCGAAGAATCCCGACCGGCTCTTCGTCGCCGCGTTAGGCCATCCCTACGGGCCAAACGCCGAGCGCGGGATCTTCCGCTCGACTGATGGCGGGAAGACGTTCGACAAGGTGCTGTACAAGGACGAGTACACGAGCGGCAACGACGTGCGCATCGATCCCGCCGACCCGAACGTCGTCTACGCTGCCCTCTGGCAGCAGCAGCAGAGCTTCATCGAGGGCAGGGAGTTCGCCGGGACGGGGAACGGGATCTTCAAGTCCACCGACGGCGGCACCACCTGGCGCCACCTCACCAACGGGCTGCCGCCGGTAGTCGAGGCGAACCTCGCCATCGCTTTGAGCAACCCGAAGGTCATCTATGCGATGGTCGCCGGAACGGCTCCGAGCGACACCGCGGCGCGGAGCACCACCGGCGTCGTCGGCTTCTATAAGTCGGTCGACGCCGGCGAGCACTGGCGCCTGACCTTCGGCGACACCGCGCAGCCGGTGATCCCCCCGGGCCAGGTCGCCGAGGATCCGCACGAGGATCCCGATCGCGGCGACGCGCCCGGCGGCGAAGATCCGCGTCCCCTCCTTCGCATCGGCGGCGGCGACCTGCCGACGATCGTCGTCGACCCGAAGAACCCGAACGTGGTTTACAGCGCGTCGATCGTCTTCTGGCGCACCGAGGACGGTGGGCACAGCTGGGCGGCGGTGCGTGGCTCCCCCGGCGGCGACGACTACCAGAAGGCGTGGATCAACCCGAACAACACCGACATCGTCTTCGTCGTCTCCGACCAGGGCGCGGTCATCTCGGCGAACCGCGGCGCATCGTGGAGCAACTGGTACACCCAGAGCACCGCCGCGATGTACCACGCCACCGCCGACAACGCGTTCCCGTATCGCGTCTGCGGCGGGCAGCAGGACTCCGGCTCCGCGTGCGTCGAGAGCCGGTCGATGGATGGCGAGATCACCTTCCACGACTGGCATCCCGTCAACATCCAGGAATACGGGATAGCCGCCCCCGATCCGCGCGATCCCGATCGCGTCTTCGGCAGCATGCGCACGAACGTGTCGATGTACGACCGCCGCACGCGGCAGACGACCTACCTCGGCCCCGATGCCGCGGCGCGCGGCAGCGCGTTCAACCGCAACGTGCGGACGATGCCGATCCAGTGGTCGCCGCTCGATCGCGACGTCCTCTACTACACGTCGAACGTCGTCTGGAAGTCGGCGGACCGAGGCCACAGCTGGACACGCATCAGCCCCGACCTCGCCCGCCAGCAGTGGACCCCGCCGGCGAGCGCGGGGAAGTACGCGAGCACCGTCACCCCCGCGCCGTCAGGCAGCATCACCGCCTTCTCCGCATCGCCGCGCGACCTCAAGGTGTTGTGGGCCGGCACCGATGACGGCACCATCCAGGTGACGACCGACGGCGGCGCGCACTGGGTCAACGTCACCCCGCCGCGGATCAAGCCGTGGACGCGCATCTTCAACATGGATGCCGGCCACTTCGACACGCGCACCGCCTACGCCGCGGCGAACACTCTGCGCATCGACGACCCGAACCCGCACTTCTGGCGTACGCACGATGGCGGGAAGACGTGGACAGAGATCGACAACGGCATCGCGCCGGGCGCGGTCGCGAACGCGATCCGCGAGGACCCGCGCAAGCGTGGCCTGCTGTACGCATCCACCGACACGCAGGTCTGGGTCTCCTTCGACGACGGGGACCACTGGCAGTCGCTCCGCCTCGACATGCCGGCGGTGTCGGTGCGCGACCTCGAGGTGAAGGACGACAGCAGCTGTCTCTGCTCCGACCTCATCGCCGCGACGCACGGGCGCGGCTTCTGGATCCTCGACGACCTCACCCCGCTGCGCCAGTCGGCCGAGGCGAGCGCAGCCCGCGGCGCCTATCTCTTCAAGCCGGTGGTGGCTGCCCGGGTTCGCTTCGCGACCAACGACCCGACCCCGTGGCCGCCGGAGGTGCCGGCCGGGGAGAACCCGCCGCCGGGGGCGATTCTCGACTACACGCTACGCGTCAGGCCTAACGGTCCGGTGAGGCTGGAGATCATCGACCGCGCCGGCACCGTGATCCGTTCGTACACCAGTGCCGACACGGCGGAGCGCCCCGACGCCGCGCTCGATCCGGAGGCGTACGAGCGCCTCTGCGAGGACAAGCCAACGGCACCGAACTGCGCGCTCCCGCTCTACTGGCCGGCGCCGCCGACGATGCTTTCCACCGCGCCCGGCATGCACCGTGTGAGCTGGGACATGCGCTACGACCCGATCCGCGAAGTGAAGAGCGAGGGCGTCGAGGACGTCGGTGCCGTGCCGCACCGGAGCTATCCCCCCGCGGTCGCGCCCTGGGCTCCCCCGGGCAGCTACACCGTCCGCCTGACGGTCGACGGCACGACGCAGACGCAACCCCTCACCCTGCGCCTCGACCCCCGGCTGAAAACCCCCGCCGCAGGCCTCGCCCAGCTGGCGACGCTGACTCGCGAGATGTACGACGACGCCCGTGAGTCGCACGAAGCGTACGAACAAGCGCGCGAGCGGGCCGCGCGGCTCGACACGGTGCACGCGGCGGGTTCCGTAGCGCTGAAGGCGGCGCTCGACTCGATCGCGCCACCGGCATCGGCCGAGCCGCAGCGCCGCGGCCGCGGCCGACCGGGCGTTGCCGCGACGCAGCCCCCCGCGACACTCGACCGGGTCAGCGACGAGCTGCTCGCCGCCGCCATGGCGATGCAGGGCGCCGACGTGACGCCGACGGCCAGCCAGGTCGCCGCCTGCGCGCGCCTGCTCCAGCCCGGCGGGCACGCGTTCTTCGCGACCATCAACCGCAACCCCAAGTCGTTCCTGTTGGCGATCGTCGGGGCGGAATACGTGCTGCGGCTCCTTCCCAGGGGCACGCACGAGTATGCGAAGCTGATCAAGCCCTCCGAGCTGGCATCGATGTGCCGGCGCGCGAGCCTTTCCGT
>DASSZC010000507.1:0-13940 GCA_035702925.1 Gemmatimonadaceae bacterium
GCGAGGAGAACCCGGTCTACTACATCCAGATGGCGCACGCCCGCCTCGCCGGGATCTTCCGCGTCGGCGAATTCGACGTGCACTCGGTGACCGGAGATGGTGTCGACTTCGCGATCCTCTCCCTCCCCGAGGAGCAGGAGCTGGTGAAGGCGCTGCTCGACTTCCCGGCGCTCGTCGCCGGCGCGGCCGAGGCGCTCGAGCCGCACCGCATCGCGTCGTACCTGCTCGAGACCGCGCGCAAGATCCATCTCTGGTACCACAAGGCGCACGTCCTCAACGAGCCGGAAGAGATCACGAAGGCGCGGCTGCTCCTCGCTCGCGCCGCGATGATCGTGCTGAAGAACGGCCTCTCGATTCTCGGCATCACCGCGCCCGACCGGATGTAGCGCGCCGTCAGGCATCCCCACGATCTTCCCCTTTCCCCCAGGGCAGTGACGATTCCCGTCAGCAACGCAAGACTCCTCGTCGTCGGCTCGGTGGCACTCGATTCCGTCGAGACCCCGTTCGGCAAGGCCGAGAACGTGCTCGGTGGCTCGGGCACCTTCTTCTCCGCCGCGGCCAGCCTGCTCACCCCGGTGCAGCTCGTCGGCGTCGTCGGCAACGACTACCCGATGGACCAGCTCTCCGCGCTCGAGAAGCGCGGCGTCGACCTCGCGGGGCTCGAGCAGGCGGACGGCAGCTCCTTCCGCTGGCGCGGGCGCTACCGCCACGACCTGAACAGCGCGGAAACGATCGAGACCCATCTCGGCGTCTTCTCGCACTTCAGCCCGAAGATCCCGTCGCAGTTCAAGAGCGCGCCCTTCGTCTTCCTCGCGAACATCGACCCGCGGCTCCAGCTCGACGTGCTGCGCCAGGTGAACAAGCCGAAGCTCGTCGCCTGCGACACCATGAACTTCTGGATCGAGAGCCGGCGCTCCGACCTCGTCGAGCTGCTCGAGCACGTCGACCTGATCACCCTCAACGACGGCGAGGCGCGGCAGCTGACCGAGGAAGCGAACCTCGTCCGCGCGGCGAAGTGGATCCTCAAGCGCGGCCCGCGCCACGTCATCATCAAGAAGGGCGAGCATGGCGCGTTCATGTTCACCAACGACTCCGTCTTCTTCGCCCCGGCCTATCCCCTCGAGTCGGTGTTCGACCCGACCGGCGCCGGCGACTCCTTCGCCGGCGGCTTCATGGGCTACCTCGCGCGGAGCGGCGACATCAGCGACGCCAACCTCCGCCGGGCGATGATCTACGGCGCAGCGTTAGGCAGCTTCGCCGTCGAGAAGTTCAGCATCCAGCGGCTGCTCGAGGTCACCTCCCCCGACATCGTCAACCGGGTGGCCGAGTTCCGGCAGCTCGTCGCCTTCGAGACGGAGATCTGAGGTGAGCGGTTCCGACTCGCGTCCCGGGCCGAAGCCGGGGGCGATGACCTACGGCGAGGCCGGGGTCAGCATCGATGCCGCCGACGAGGCGAAGGGACGCATCAAGGCGCTCGTCGAGAGCACCTTCACCGCCGGCGCGCGCGGCGCCTTCGGCGGATTCGGCGGGATGTTCCGCGTCCCCGAGGGGGCCAAGGCGCCGCTGCTCGTCGCCAGCGCCGACGGCGTCGGCACCAAGATCAAGGTCGCGATCGAGGCGAACCGGCACGACACCATCGGCCACGACCTCGTGAACCACTGCACCAATGACATCCTCGTGCAGGGCGCGCTCCCCCTCTTCTTCCTCGACTACGTCGCCTTCGGGAAGCTCGAGCCGGCGGTGGTCGAGGGGGTCGTCGCCGGCGTCGCCGCCGGCTGCCGGGAGAACGGCTGTGCGCTGATCGGCGGCGAGACCGCCGAGATGCCGGGAGTGTACACGCCGCCCGACTACGACCTCGCCGGCTTCATCGTCGGGATGGTCGAGGAATCTCGCGTGCTCGGCGCCGAACGCGTCAGGCACGGCGACGTCCTGATCGGGCTCGCCAGCTCGGGGCTGCACACCAACGGCTACTCGCTGGCGCGGCGGATCGTCGCCGACCGGATGCGGTTAGGCGCGCACGATCGCTGGCCGGGAACGGACACGAGCGTCGCCGACGTGCTGCTCGCGGTGCACCGCTCGTACGTGTCGTCGCTGCGTCCGGTCCTGGATCACATCCACGCGATGGCGCACATCACAGGTGGTGGATTGCCGGGGAACCTTAACCGTGCACTGCCGGGTAGCATGGATGCCGCGGTGGACACGCGAAGCTGGATGATTCCCGACGTGTTTCTCGAGTTGGAGCGGGCGGGAGGCGTCGAGCGATCGGAGATGTTTCGCGCGTTCAACATGGGCGTCGGTATGGTGGTGATCGCCGACCCCTCGTCGGCCGACCGCGTGTGCGCGTCGGCGACCGCGGCAGGCGTCGCCGCCTGGCCGATGGGACACGTTGTCGCTGGCGCCGGGCGCGTACTACTCAACTAACTCGGAGCACAGCGAATGAAGCGCAATCTTGGTCTCATTGCCGGCGCGCTGGTGGTGAGCGCGGTCTCGGCGCAGGCGCAGAACGCGGCGAGCGATCCTCAGTGCGCGAGCAGCCTCCCGGCGCCGGCCGGTCCCGCGCAGCGGAACGCCTGCAACACGGCGATCGACCTCTTCAAGTACATGGCGCCGCAGCTCGGCGCGTCGATCGCCGGCGGCAACACGACGTTAGGCCAGGGCGGTTCGCTCGGCGGTCCCGGTCACTTCGCGGTGACGGTGCGCGGCAACGCGCTCATGGGCTCCCTCCCGCAGGTCGACAAATATGACCCGGGCAGCAGCACGCGCACCCTCGACACGAAGAACCAGGTGCTCGGCCTCCCGACCGTCGACGCGGCGGTCGGCGTCTTCGGCGGACTCCCGCTTGGCGTGACGAAGGTTGGTGGCATCGACCTGCTCGTCAACGCGTCGTACATCCCCGAGTACAGCGGGGGCGGCGTGAGCGTCAAGGTGCCATCCGGCTCGCTGAAGTTCGGCTATGGCGCGCGCATCGGGCTGCTGCAGGAAGGACTGCTCACCCCAGGCATCGGCTTCAGCTACGTGAAGCGCGACCTGCCGACGCTGGACCTGTCGGCGAAGACCGGCACGCTCGGCGGGCAGTTCGACGTGAGCGGCCTGACGGTGAAGACCACCAGCTGGCGCGCGACGGCGAGCAAGTCGCTGCTCGCGTTCGGGGTCGCGCTCGGCGCCGGACAGGATAGCTACGACTCGAAGGCGGGGATCAAGGTGACGACCACGCTCGTCCCGGCCGGCTCGTCGGCCAAGGTCAGCCAGTCGATCACGCGCACGAACTACTTCGCGGATCTCTCGCTGAACATGATGCTGGCGAAGCTCGTCGCCGAGATCGGGACGGTGCAGGGCGGCAACATCGACACGTACAACACCTTCAAGGGCAAGGCGGCGGATGCGTCGCGGCTGTACGGGTCGGTCGGTCTTCGCATCGGCTTCTGATTCGATTCGCGCCGGTGAGAGACCGGCGATAGCTTCCGGGGCGGCGTCGTCCAGCTGGCAGTTGCCAGCCGGGCGGCGCCGCTTCGCAGTGTGTGCAACGCCGCCGACGAATCTCGCGTGACCCACACGAACGACGACAATGACGCGCGCTACATGCGCCGCGCCCTCGCGCTGGCGGAACGCGGGTGGGGGCAGACCGCGCCGAACCCGATGGTCGGGGCGGTCGTCGTTCGCGACGATGCGATCGTCGGCGAGGGATTCCACGCGCGCTACGGTGGCGAGCACGCCGAGCCGGTCGCGTTGGCGGCGGCGGGTGATCGCGCCCGCGGTGCGACGCTCTACGTCACCCTCGAGCCGTGCACGCACGAGGGGAAGCGCCCGGCCTGCACCCCCGTCGTCATCGCGTCAGGTGTCGCGCGGGTGGTGATCGCGGCGCTCGACCCGAACCCGATCGCTGGTGGCGGGGCGCAGCTGCTGCGGGATGCGGGCATTGAAGTCGGTGTCGGCATCGGGGAAGACGAAGCGCGCGAGCTCAACGCGCCCTTCATGCACCGCTTCACCTACGATCGCCCGTGGACGACCGTGAAGCTCGCGCTCTCGCGCGAAGGCGCGATCGCGAACGCCGAGCGATCGCCGCGCTGGCTCACTGGTGAGGAATCCCGTCGCGAGGTTCATCGCCAGCGCGCCGCCGCCGACGCGATCGCGGTCGGGATCGGGACGGTGCTCGCCGACGACCCGCGGCTGACGGTCCGCGGTGTCGAGCCCCCGCGCGTCGCGCCGATGCGCGTCGTCTTCGATCGCGCGGCCCGGCTCCCCCTCGGGTCGCAACTCATGCGGACGATCGGCGAGGCGCCGGTAACCGTGGTCACCGACGGGTCGGTTCCCGAGCGCGAACGTGCACTGGAGCGGGCCGGGGCGAAGGTGCTCCGCGCCGCGGGCACCCCCGACGCGCTGCGCGCGTTGAAAAGCATGGGAATCGACTCGCTCTACGTCGAGGGAGGGGCGGGGGTTGTCGGAGAATTCCTCGACACCGGATCGGTGGACCGATTGATTATCTTCCAATCTCCGGTCGTGCTCGGCGCAGGGGCGCTGGGCGCCTTCGACCGGTCACGGTCGTTCACCCTCGAGCAGGCGCCGCGGTTCCGCATCGTGCGGCAGCGGCGCTTCGGCAATGACGACATGACCATCTACGCGCTGCGCTGAGTGTTCACGGGACTCGTCGACGACGTCGGCACCATCGAGCGGGTAGTCACGACCGAGGCGGGTCGCGAGCTCCGCGTGCGCTGCCGCTACGACGACCTGGCCGACGGGGAGAGCATCGCCGTCAACGGCGCCTGCCTGACGGTTCGCGAGCAGGGTGCGGGGTGGTTCACGGCGGCGGCGGTCGTCACGACGCTGGAGCGGACGACGATCGGCGAGTGGACGGCGGGAACGCAGGTGAACCTCGAGCGTGCCCTCCGCGCCGGGGACCGGCTTGGGGGGCACATCGTGCAGGGGCATGTCGACTGCGTCGGCGAGGTGGTCGCACTCGAGCGGCGGGGTGACGCGCTGCTCATCGACGTCGCGGTCCCTGAGGAGATCGCGCTGCTGATGGTCCCGCACGGATCGGTGACGGTGGACGGGGTGAGCCTGACGGTGAACGAGCTCCCCGGCGCCGGGGTGTTCCAGCTCTCGATCATCGAGTACACCGAGCGCCGGACGACGCTGGGGACGTCAGGCATCGGCAGCCGCGTTCACGTCGAGGCGGACGTGATCGCCAAGCACGTGCAGCGATTGTTCGCCGCGCAGCGCGCGGCGCTCACATAGGGGCGGTGACCATGGACTCGAGCCACACAGCATTCGGAACTGTCGAACAGGCGATCGCCGATATCGCGGCCGGGAAGCTGATCATCGTCGCCGACGACGAGGATCGCGAGAACGAGGGAGACCTCATCTGCGCCGCGTCGCTGGCGACTCCGGCGATGGTGAACTTCATGATTCGCCGCGCCGGCGGAATGATCTGCCTCGCCCTCACCGGCGAGCGCGTCGACCAGCTCGGGCTCGATCCGCAGGGGTCGGAGAACACCGACGCGATGCGCACCGCCTTCACGGTCAGCATCGATGCGGCGCCGAAGTTCGGGGTGACGACGGGGATCAGCGCGCAGGACCGGGCGACGACGATCCGCGTCGCCGTCGACCCGAGCGCGGTCCGCGGCGATCTTCGCCGCCCCGGACATGTCCACCCGCTCCGCGCCCGCGAGGGCGGGGTGCTGCAGCGCGTCGGCCACACCGAGGCGGCAGTCGATCTCGCGCGCATGGCCGGCCTCGCGCCAGCCGGGGTGATCTGCGAGATCCTCAACGAGGACGGCACCACCGCCAAGCGCCCGCAGCTCGAGGCGTTCGCCGAGGAGCACAAGCTCACCTTCATCACCGTCGCCCAGCTCGTCGCCTATCGCCTGAAGAACGAGCGGCTCGTGCACCGCGTCGCCGAGGCGCGCCTGCCGACGGAGCATGGCACCTGGCGGATCATCGGTTACCGCAACGACGTCGACAAGCACGAGCACGTCGCGCTCGTGAAAGGAGAGGTGAACGACGGGAGCGACGTCCTCGTGCGCGTCCACTCCAAGTGCCTGACCGGCGACGTCTTCCACTCGCAGCGCTGCGACTGCGGCTGGCAGCTCGACAACGCGATGGCGATGATCGACCGCGAGGGGAAGGGAGTGATCGTCTATCTCGACCAGGAAGGGCGCGGGATCGGCCTCCTCAACAAGCTCAAGGCCTACGAGCTCCAGGACAAAGGGGCGGACACGGTCGAGGCGAACGAGCAGCTCGGCTTCAAGCCCGACCTCCGCAACTACGGCATCGGCGCGCAGATCATCCTCGACCTCGGGATCAAGTCGATCCGCCCGATCACCAACAACCCGCGCAAGCTCGTCGGCCTCGAAGGCTACGGCATCGGCGTCGGTGAGCGCGTGCCGATCATCCAGCCGGCGCATGACGAGAACTCCGGATATCTGAACGCGAAGCGCGACAAGCTGGGGCACCTGCTGGCGTCGTGAGGTGCGAGGCTTGGCGTTGCGCCGCGCCGGCCAATAGCGGGGGAAAGTCATAACAGCTGGAACGACGATTACGCGGATTTCGCGGATCAAGGCGGATCGTTCGTCGGTCTTTCGAAGCTCCGAGTGGAGGGGTCGATCGAATTTGGGTGAAGCCAGGCGAGTCGATCCTTCCCGGCGTGATCCGTGAAATCTGCCTTTATCCGTGTAATCGCAGTCCAAGCTGTTGAGACTTTCCGCTGATACTGGCCGACGAGCCCGCAGAAGCCCGACCGACTATCTTTCGCCTTCCCCGCTTCGAATCGCCGTTCCGCTATTTTACAGCCGATCGTCTTGCGCCAATTACGCGTCATCGAACCCACGAGCATGGCCGAGTTTGCCGGAGAGCCTAACGGTGCGGGACGGCGGTTCGCCGTCGTCGCCAGCCGCTTCAACGAACAGATCACCGAGAAGCTCGCCGCCGGGGCCGTCGATGCGCTGACCCGGCATGGCGCGGCGTTCGACGACGTCGACCTGGTCTGGGTCCCGGGGGCGTGGGAGCTGACCGCCGCCGTCAGGCGCCTGCTCGCCAGCGACCGCTATGACGCGATCGTCGCGTTAGGCGCGGTCATCCGCGGCGACACCCCGCACTTCGACTACGTCGCCGGCGAGGCGTCGCGCGGGCTCGCCGACGCCAGCGCCGAGTTCGACAAGCCGATCGGCTTCGGGCTGCTCACCTGCGACACCGTCGAGCAGGCCGAGGCGCGCGCCGGTGGCGCGCACGGCAACAAGGGGTGGGACGCCGCGCTCGCCGCCCTCGAGATGGCCGACCTCTTCGACCGGCTCGACGCGGGCAGCGACGATGCGGATTGAGTCCCGCGCCCGCTCGCGCGCGCTGCAGGCGCTCTACGCCTGGGACATGCGCGCCGGGCAGTCGCTCGACCGCGTATCGGCCACCGTCTGGGACGACCTCTCCGTTCCCCCCGAGGAGCGCGCGATCGCCAGCCGGATCGTGCGCGTCGTGATCGCCGACAGCGCGAAGATCGACCGCGAGCTCGAGGCGGTCACCACCAACTGGCGCCTCGAGCGCCTCGGGGCGATCGACCGCGCCGTCCTCCGCCTCGCCGCCGCCGAGCTGTCGGTGGGCGAGACTCCGCCGAAGGTCGTCATCCAGGAGGCGGTGCGCCTCGCCGAACGTTATGGCTCGGTGCAGAGCGCGCGCTTCGTGAACGGCATCGTCGACGCGCTGGCCCGGCGCATGGGGCGGCTCTAGTGCCGGCCCGCTCGCGGACTCCCCGGAGCACGCGTTAGTGCGGCTGCTGCTCGTCAACTGGCAGGACCGCGAGAACCCGCAGGCTGGCGGCGCGGAGCTGCACCTCCATGAGATCTTCGGCCGCATCGCGCAGGCGGGGCACGACGTCACGCTCCTCTGCTCGGGGTGGGAAGGGGCGCCCTCGCGCGTCGTGCTCGACGGGATCGACGTTCACCGCGTCGGCACGCGCTTCAGCTTCCAGTTCCTCGCGCAGCTCTACTACCGGCGCCACCTCGCGACGGCCGCGCACGACGTCCTGATCGAGGACGTGAACAAGGTCCCGCTCTTCACTCCCCTGTGGGGGGCCCGCCGGACGATGACGGTCGTGCCCCATCTCATGGGCACGACGGTGTTCCAGGAAGCATCGCTGCCGATGGCGTCGATGGTCTGGCTCGCCGAAAGACCATTTCCACTCGTGTACCGGGATACGCCGTTCGAGGCGATCAGCGAGAGCACGCGTGACGACCTCGCCGCGCGCGGGATCCCCCGCGACAGCGTCCGCGTCATCTACTGCGGCGTGGACTGGGGCTACTACACCCCGGCGCCCGAGCTGCGCGCACCGCGGCCGCTGTTCGCCTATCTCGGTCGGCTCAAGCGCTACAAGGGGGTCGACATCGTCATCCGCGCCTTCGCCGCGCTCGGCGATCCCGACGCGACGCTCGAGATCGCGGGAACGGGCGACTATCGCCCCGCCCTTGAAGCACTGGTGCGCTCGCTTGACCTTGGCGACCGGGTGCGGTTTCTTGGGTTCGTCAGCGAGGCGGAAAAGCTCGCCCTCCTCCGCCGGGCGTGGGCCCTCGCCTTTGCCTCGCCGAAAGAAGGGTGGGGGATCACCAACCTCGAGGCGGCTGCCTGTGCGACACCGGTCGTGGCATCGGACTCGCCGGGAATCCGCGAGTCCGTCCGCAACGGGGAAACGGGACTCCTCGTCCCGCATGGCGACGCCGCCGCGATGGGCCGCGCCCTGGCCCGCATTGCCGCGGATCGCGCGCTCGTGGATAGCTTTGGGCAGGCGGGCCGGCGCTTTGCCGAGAGCTTCACCTGGGATCGCGCCGCGCGCGAGACCCTTGCGCATCTCGAGGAGATCGTCGCCCGAGCAGGATAATCGCAGTTGTCGCAGTCACGCCGATGGAGGTACGACGATGGAGCTGGTGCTGCATTCGCATAACGCGACCGTGTCGGATGTGATCAGGGAGCGGGCCGAGCGGCTCGTTCGGCGCCTTGCCCCGCGTTTCGGCCGCGTCGTCGACGCGACCGTGCGCTTCGCCGACGACGGACCCCTCCGTCGCGTCGAGATCGAGGTCCACCAGGCCGGGGGCCGGCGCATCGTCTGCGCCGGGACGGGGCGCTACTTCGGCCCGGCACTCGCCCATGCCGGTGCCGCGCTCCGCGCGCAGCTCGAGCACGGCAAGCGGACGCGCCGCGAGCGATCGCGCGACGCCGCTCCCGTCCCTCTCGCTGAAGCCTCGTGACGGCACCGGTCACCGTCGGACGACTCTTCGAGTCGCTGCGTGAGCGACTTGGCCTCGAGCTGCTGAGCAGCGACGTCGGCCTGTCGCGCGAGATCGTGAGCCCCGAGGCATCGAGCCCGGGGCTCGTTCTCGCCGGATACGTCGAACGGTTCGTGCCTAACCGTGTGCAGGTGCTCGGCGAGACGGAGATCAGCTATCTCGCCTCGCGCGAGCGCGCGCTGCGCCACCAGGTGATCGACGCGTTCTTCGCGTTCGCCGTGCCGGTGGTGTTCGTGACGAAGGGACAGGAGCTGCCATCGGGGCTGCTCGAGGCGGCGAATCGCGCCGGCGTCGCGATCCTCCGCTCGCCGCTGAAGACCAACGAGTTCTATCGCCGCCTCAAGCCCTGGCTCGAGGACGAGTTCGCGCCGCAGACGACGCTGCATGGGTCGCTCGCCGACGTCTTCGGGGTCGGGCTCCTCTTCATCGGCAAGAGCGGGATCGGCAAGTCGGAGTGCGTGCTCGATCTCGTCGAGCGCGGCCACCGGCTCGTCGCCGACGACGTCGTGATCGTGAAGCGGCGCGGCAACGACGTGCTGATCGCGCGCGGCCACGAGATGCAGCGGCACTACATGGAGGTGCGCGGGATCGGGCTCGTCGACGTGCCGGCGATCTTCGGCGTGCGCTCCGTCAGGCAGCAGAAGCGCATTGAGGTCGTCGTCCAGCTCGAGGAGTGGTCGCACGACATCGTCGTCGATCGCACGGGGCTCGAGTACGAGACGACGACGATCCTCGACGTCGAGCTCCCGAAGATTCGCGTCCCCCTGAATCCCGGGAAGAACATCACGGTGCTCGCCGAGGTGATCGCCCTCAACCTCCTGCTCCGCTACAGCGGGATCAACGCGGCCGAGCTGTTCAACGAGCGCCTGATGGCGCGCATGAGCGCGGCGAACGTGCCGGCGCGGCGGGTGGGCGCCGCCAGCGTTCGCGATTACCTGATGGAGGACGATGAATAGCTCCGACGCGATCGCGCGCGCGATCGTCGCCGCGCACGGCGACCTCGCCGCCGGACTCGTCTCGGCCGTCGAGCGGATCACCGGGCGCGGCTCGGTGCTCGCGACGCTGACCAACGCCGGGCTGGGCGCCGACGAGATGGAAGCGACGGTGCGCGAGCGCATCGAGCGCGATGGGATCCGCGCGATCTTCACCGACCTGCCGAGCGGGAGCTGGACGATGGCGGCGCGGCGCGCGATGCGCGGGAACGACGAGGTCGTGCTCGTCACCGGTGTCAACCTCGCCGCGCTCCTCGAGTTCGTGATGCGCGACGATCTGGAACCGGCGGCGGGAGCTCGCGCGTGCGTCGATCGCGCCCGCGCCGCGATCGGCGCAGTCGGCGGGGGTCCGCGTGCCGCTTGAGCTCTGTCGCATCGATGACCGGCTGATTCACGGCCAGGTGGTGCTCGGGTGGGGACAGCAGATGCAGCTCGGCTTCATCGTGCTCGTCGACGATGAAGTCGCCGAGAGCGAATGGGAGCGCGAGCTCTATCGCATGGGGGTGCCGCCGGAAGTCGACGTCGTCTTCGAGACGGTGAAGGGCGCAGCGGCGCGGCTCGCCGAGTTCGAGGAGGATCCGCGCCCTGGGATCCTGCTCACCGGCGACGTCGAGTCGATGGTCCGCCTCGTCAGCATGTGCTCGAAGCTGCGCTCCGTGAACCTCGGCGGGATCCATCACAAGAACGGCCGCGTCCAGCGGCTGCGCTACGTCTTCCTCTCGCCGGATGAAGAGCGCGCGCTGCGCGCGCTCGAGGCGCAGGGCGTCGCGGTCACCGCGCGCGACGTCCCCGGCGCACGCCCGATCCCGCTGTCCGACGTGCTGTCGGGGAAGGCCGAGTAGCGATGCCCGATCTTCCGCTCTTCTCGCTGATGGCGCTCGGCGCGGTGCTCGGCCTCGACGCGGTGAGCTTCCCGCAGGCGATGCTGTCGCGCCCGATCGTCGCGGCGACGCTCGGCGGGGCGGTCGTCGGCGACGCCTTCTCCGGGCTGCTCGCCGGCGCGGCGCTCGAGTTCGTGGCGCTCGAGACCCTGCCCGTCGGGGCGTCGCGCTATCCCGAGTGGGGCTCGGCGTCGGTGGTCGCCGGGGCACTGATCGGCGCCTACAGCGAAACGTCGCCGGGCTCCCTCTCGGTGACGCTGTTCGCCGCGATCGCGACGGGATGGATCGGCGGCTGGACCATGGTCCAGATGCGGAACGTGAACGCGATGATGGCCCGGCGGCTGCGCCCGGCGATCAACGCCGGCAGCCCGCACGCGGTCGTCGGGCTGCAGTTCGCCGGCCTCTTCGCCGACTTCATCCGCGGCGGGCTGCTGACCATCATCGCGCTGCTCGTCTTCGATCCGCTGATGCATGCAGCGTTAGGCGTGTGGGGCGCGAACGCGCGCTATTCGCGCGCGGTCTCGATCGCGGTCGCCGCGTCCGTCGCTTCGGGGGCGGTGTGGAAGCTCTTCCGCGGGACGATCGGCGCCCGCTGGTACCTGCTCGCCGGACTGGCGCTCGGGCTCCTCGCCATGGCGGCGATGTGACGGCGCCGCGACGGGCAACACCGCGCGGGACCCCCGCCTACCCGGCGCCGACCCTTCCCGTGGTCACGCGGGTGCAGATCGCGCTGCGCCTGTTCATGATCCAGAGCGCCTGGAACTACGAGCTGCTGCTCGGCAACGGCGTCGGCTTCTGCATCGAGCCCGCGCTGCGGCGGCTTCCCGGGGGGAAGGATGGCCCCGCGTACCGTGAGGCACTCTCGCGCGAGAGCCAGTACTTCAACGCGCATCCGTACCTCGCCGCGGTCGCCGTCGGCGCGCTCGCCCGCGCGGAGCTGGAGGGCGCGCAGCCCGCGCGCATCGAGCGCTTCCGCACCGCGCTCTGCGGACCCCTCGGCAGCGTCGGCGACCGGCTGGTGTGGGCGGGATGGCTCCCCTTCTGCTCGTTGCTCGCGCTCGCCGCCTACGGGCTCGGGGCGGGGCCGGTGACGGTCTTGCTGCTCTTCCTCGGCGCCTACAACGTGGGACACGTCGCGCTGCGGGCGTGGGGGCTCTCGGTCGGCTGGCGCAACGGGATGCGCGTCGCCGGCGCGCTGGCGACCCCGGTGCTGCGCGAGGGGCCGGCGCACCTCGCGCGCGCCGCGGCGCTGCTCGCCGGGATCGCCCTCCCCCTCGCGTTAGGCAGGGCCATCGGGCCGGGACGCGCCGTGCTCGGTGGGGTGGTGATCGTCGTGGCCGTGATGGGAGCGCTCGCCGCGCGCCTCCCCGCCTGGCTGCAGGGATGGCGGCTCGCGCTCGGCGTGCTCGCGATCTGGATCGCCTATTCGCTCGCAACGTACACGGTGGCTCGATGAACGCTGAACGCTCCGTCAGGATCGCCAATCGCAACGGGATTCACGCGCGCCCGGCCGCCGAGATCGTGAAGGTCGCCGCCAAGTTCAGGAGCGAGATCGTGCTCATCCGCGACGACCTCGAAGTCAATGGCAAGAGCATCATGGGCGTCATGATGCTCGCCGCCGAGTTCGGGTCGACGCTCGCCATCCGCGCCGCCGGCGACGACGCCGATGCCGCCGTCGACGCGATCGCCACCTGCATCGCCAACAAGTTCGGGGAGCAATAGTGGAGCGGACGCTCACCGGTATCCCGGCCGCGCCGGGGATCGCCGTCGGTCCCGTGTACCTCCTGCGTTGGGAGGTGCCCGAGGTCCGCTATCGCATCATCACCGATGAGCAGGTGCCGCACGAGATCGGCCGGCTGCACGAGGCGCTCGAGCGCGCGAAGGCGCGCCTCCATCAGGTCCGCCAGCGCGCCGAGCATCACGCCGGCACCGACGAAGCCGCGATCTTCGACGTCCAGGCGTCGATCCTCGAGGATGGTGAGCTGATCGGCGCCGTCGAGGCGTACATCCGCCAGAACCTCGGCGCCGAGAAGGCGTTCGACCTCGTCATGCTCGACTGGCGCCGCCACTTCGCCGGCGCGACCTCGTCGATGCTGCGCGAGCGCGTCGGCGACCTGACCGACCTTCACATTCGCGTCCTCTCGATCCTGCTCGGGCTCCCCGACCACGATCCGGTCGACCTGCCGAAGGGATCGGGGGCGATCCTCGTCACCCACGACCTGACGCCGAGCCTGACGGTGCAGCTCGACCGTGAGGCGATCGTCGGCATCGCCACCGACGCCGGGACGCGCACCTCGCACGTCGCGATCCTCGCCCGATCGTTAGGCCTGCCGGCGGTCGTCGGCCTCCGCGACATCACCTCGCGGCTGACGGGGAAGGAGAAGCTGATCCTCGACGGCACCGCCGGCGTCATCGTCGTCGATCCGTCGCCCGAGGACATCGAGACCTATCGCACGCGCGCACTGCGCGAGGTCCAGGAGGACGACGAGCTGCGCGCGCTCGCCCACGTCGAGTCGGTCACCCTCGACGGCGTGCCGATCACGATCCGCGCCAACGTCGACCTCCCCGACGAAGCCGAAGCCGCAGCCAACAGCGGCGCCGACGGCGTCGGGCTGATGCGCACCGAGTTCCTCGTCGTCGGCCGCACGACCATGCCCGATGAGGACGAGCAGTACCGCGCCTATCGCCGCGTCGTCGAGGCGTTCAAGGGACAGACGGTCGTGATCCGGACCTTCGACATCGGCGGCGACAAGCTGCCCGTCGGCGGATTTCCGAGCGAGGCCAACCCGTTCCTCGGCTGGCGC
>DASSZC010000140.1:0-2189 GCA_035702925.1 Gemmatimonadaceae bacterium
GTTCATCGTCGCGAAGCCTACCCCCGCTCCGGCTCGTCCTCCGGTCTACAAGGTCAACATCGTCGCCGCCCCACCGGGTCCGCGACAGATCGGCGCGGTGAGTCCGACGCCGCCGGAGACACCGCCCCCTGACGCGAAGCCACCGGCGCGCGCCGAGGTGACCCCCGCGGCGCCGGTGCTGCCACCGAAGTCCGCCGTCGCGACGAAGAAGCGGACGCCTCCTCCCCCGGCGACCCCGGTACCGATCCCGCCGAAGACGAAGCCGCAGACGGGGCCCGTCCAGCAGGCAGGGGGCGGTGCCACCGGCGGCCGCGGCACCGACGTCGCGACGGTGCGCACCGAGGGGATCGAGTTCCCCTATCCCGGGTACCTCAACAACATCGTCAGGCAGATCGCGCTGCGCTTCGACCCGCCGACGCGCAACACGGCGCTGCGCGCCGAGGTGACGTTCCTCATCCACCGCGACGGCTCGGTCTCGAACGTCCGGTTCCTCACCCGGTCCGGCGTGTACGGCTTCGACCTCGAGGCGCAGGGCGCCGTCGAGGCGGCCGCCGGCGCGAAGGCCTTCGGCCCGCTCCCCGCCGGTTTCTCCGATGACGTCCTTCCCGTCATCTTCAGCTTCGACCCATCGCTTCTCCGTTGATGAAATTCGGCTTCGCCCTTCCGCGCGCCGCTGCCGCCACGCCCGCGCTGCTCGCCACCCTCCTGCTCCTGCCTAACGTTAGCCGGGCGCAGGACACCACCGCGCAACGCGGGGTCCGCATCGGCCTGAGCTACGCCCTCGGGTCGAAGCCCGGAGTCTACGTCGCGCCGGTCTCCGGAATGAACGGCGACTCGGTCCGGGCGATCATCCAGCGCGACCTCGACTTCGGCGACCGCGTGACGCTGATCGGGATCGACAGCGCGGGGATCGCCCTCGCCCCGCTGCTCGGCAACGGGCGCCCGAGCTACGACGTGTTCTCGCGCCTCGGCGCGGCCGCGCTGGTGATCCCCATCATCAGCCCGACCGGCGTGCGCATCACCCTGCACGACGTCGGCGCGAAGAAGGTCGTCGAGACACGGGACTTCCACCTCAGCGGCGCACCGTCGTCCCGGCAGTGGCGGGCATCGCTGCACGCGGCGAGCGACGCGGTCGAGGAGTGGGTCACCGGCGTCCGCGGCATCGCCGCGACGCGCGTCGCCTACGTCCGGGGGAGCCGCATCTACGTCGTCGACAGCGACGGCACGAGCGAGACACTTGCCAGCCCGGTCACCCCGGTGCTCTCCCCCGCCTGGAGCCCTGACGGAAGCCGACTTGCCTACTCTGAGCTGGCGAACACGGGCTCGCGCATCGGCGTGATCGATCTCGCGGGCGGGTCGAACCGGACGCTCGTCTCGCGCGGTGGGCTCAACATCACCCCCTCGTACTCGCCCGACGGGTCGACGATCATCTTCTCCAGCGGTGCCGACGACGGCACCGACCTCTGGACCATTTCGGCGCAGGGCGGCGCGGCACACCGGGTGACGGTCGGGCGGGGGACCGACAACGTCTCGCCGTCGTTCAGCCCCGACGGCCGGCGTGTCGCGTTCACATCGGGTCGCTCCGGCCATCCCGAGGTATATATTATGGACGCCGATGGTACCGGGGCCGAATTGCTGACCCCGTTCGCCTTCGGCGACCAGTACTACCGGTCGAATCCAGACTGGTCGCCTGACGGTCGCAACGTGGCGTTCCAGTCGCAGATCGCCGGGCAGTTCCAGATCATGACTATCTCGCTCCGCGATCGCGGCGTGAAGCAGCACACGAGCGAGTCCACGAATGAAGATCCATCGTGGGCGCCGGATGGACGGCACATCGTGTTCACGTCGACGCGGACGGGAGTGAAGCAGCTCTGGGTGCTGGACACCGAATCAGGGCGCGTCAGGCAGCTGACGCGAAGCGGAGGTGCGCGGCTCGCCGCGTGGTCGCCGCGGCTCGCGAGTCGGTAAGCGGTTTCCTGTCACGCCGTTCCATTCCACCGGAGAACCACATGAAAGTCTCGTCCCGCCTCGTCCTGATCGCGATCGCTGCCACCGCCACCATTGCCGCCGGCGCCTGCAAGAAGAAGCCGACGCCAGCGCCGGTGCCGGTCGTGAACCAGGACAGCATCAACGCCGAGAACGCGCGCCGCGATTCGATCGCTCGCGCCGACCAGATGCGCCGCGACTCC
>DASSZC010000411.1:0-3915 GCA_035702925.1 Gemmatimonadaceae bacterium
GGGGATGAGGAGGCGGGTGCGGCCTAACGGCGGGGATACGGCGGAACGGCATTATTAACAGGAGTCACGGAGAGCACGGAGCGGCTTTATTTACGGCCGCTCGGGCGCATCTCTAGCGCCGGGCTTGAACAGCTTGGGGGGCAGGTGGGCGAGATGGTCTCGCTCCACTTGCCCCCAACCAGTTCAAAGGCTGTTGCCGTTATCCAACCGCTCGGTGCTCTCCGTGGCTCCTGTAAGACAAACCGCAGTTCTCTCTCACCGATCCCAGCGCACCCCGACGGTGAACAGCCCGCCGATCGGCGGCATGTTGATCATCTCACTGTGCGACTTGCCGAAGCCACACGTCTCGCCGGGCACGTACAGCGACGGGTGGCCGCTGGCGATGTAGCGATCGGCGACCGTCCGCCCGCTGCGGCAGGTGAAGAAGTTCTGGAGCGAGGCGTTGAGGCGCATTCCCTCGAGCGGGAGCTTGTAGCCTAACGACATGTCGAAGGTCGTGAAGGTCGGGACGTGCCCGAAGTTCACCCCCGAGCGGAAGTTGTAGCCGGCGACGTGGCGTGTGTCGAATGACGCCTGCAGCGGCGAGCCGCCGATGTCGTCGAAGTCCAAACCCGCGGCCCACTTGAAGGTCGGCGAGTTGAACGCGGTCGCCTCGTCGATCGCCGCCTTGGGGAGGTTGGACGGCACCTGGATGTCCTTCAGGTGCTGCCAGCTCGTCGACGCGGAGAGCGCATTGCGCGGGGTGAGCAGCCAGCGAAGCCCGAGGTCGACGCCGTCGATGCGCGCCTTGCCGAGGTTGAGGTAGGTGAGCGTGAACTGGTCGCGCCCCGTCTCGATGCCGAACTTCCGCCCGTTTGCGTAGGCGAAGGTGTTGGCGAGCGGGTTGGCGACGTTGACCAGCGGGGTGAGGAAGCTGCGGAAGAAGGAGCGATACGCGGCGACGTCGACATAGAGCGCGCTCTTGACGACGCCCTTGTATCCGAGCTCGTACGTCGTGTTCGTCTCCGGAACGACCGGATCGTAGCTGCGGATCAAGTTCCCCGCGCCGTCGCGGATCTCGAGACCGGTGTAGTTGCCGATCACGCCGACGCCGACCGTCGGGCTGAGGGGGCTGAAGTCGGGGAAGTAGAAGCGCGTCTGCAGCACCGTCGGCGACTTGAACGCGCGGTTGAAGGTGAAGCGGAAGGTCTGGTCGAGGGCTGGGGTGAAGAGCACTCCCGCCTTCGGGCTCCACTGCGCGTCATAGTAATCGTGCTTGTCATAACGGCCGGCGCCGATGAGCTTCACCGTCGGCAGCACCGGCTGCTCGAGCTGCGCGTATACGCCACGCTGGTTGACCTGGATGTTCTCGCCGGTGAGGCGGTCGGCCAGCCAGTGACGGTGGCTGCTGACGACGTCGTGGCGGAACTGCCCGCCATAGGTGAAGTGCGTCCCCGTCACCGGCAGGGTGAAGTTGTTCTGGATCTCTGCCGCATAGAGATCGCCGGCACCCGGGAACGCCGAGATCTTCTTGATCGAGTCGACGCTCAGCCCCGGATAGCGCAGCGAGTTCTGGGCGAAGGTGTTGAGGACGAAGGTGTCGCCCGAGCGCGAGGCAGTCGTGTACACCTGCCCGAACAGGTGCGGGCTCGTGTACTTCAGCTGCGCGTGGCGGTACTGCCAGTTCGCGAGCTGGTTGCGGCCGACGTTGGTCTGGCCGATGCCGTTGTTCCGGCTCGCGCCGACGCTCGCCTCGAGACGCGAGCTGCCGCGATACCAGTCGAAGGCGGCGGCGCCGCGCGCGACGCTGGTGTTCCAGTTGGCGTTCAGCTCGGGGGCGAGTCGCGTGCCGACGGGGGCGTAGGTGTTCTGGTTCGAGAAGTCGTCGGCGCTCTGGTATTCGCCCGTCAGCTTGTAGCCGAAGCGGCCGTCGTCGAATGTGCCGGCCTGACGTCCCTGGATGTCGCGATACTTCCGCGTACCGGCCGCGACCTCGATCGTCGTTCCGGGGTGCTGCTTCGCATCCTTGGTCTCGAGGGTGAGCACCCCGTTCGACGCATCGGGCCCGTAGAGCGCGGCACCGGGGCCGACGAGTACCTCGACCGCGTTGAGGTCGATCTTCGGGATCGTCGTGAAGCTCCCGGTCGGCTGGCCGTACTCGGGGAGCACCGCGATGCGGCCGTCTTCCATCATCAGCACGCGGTTGTTGAACGACGAGTTGAAGCCGCGCGTGTTGATCTCGATCGACGTCACGCCGAGCTGCACGAAGTCGACCCCCTCGACCGCCTTCAGCGCGCCCGAGTACGAGTTGCCGACCGTGTTCTCGATCTGCCGCGCATCGATGCGGGTGATCGTCGCCGGCGCGTCGGTGATCTTCTCGACGCGCCGCGACGCCGAGACGACGACGCCGGCCAGCTCGAGTGGCGCGCGGGCGAGCGCGACGTCGACGCGGGTATCGGCGCCGGAGCTGACGGTGACGCCGCTGATGGTTTGCATCGTCGTCCCGAGGCGATGGACGCGCAGCGTGTACGTGCCCGGCGGCACGCTGTCGATCACGAACGAACCATCGGGGCCGCTCTGCGTGCCAAACGCGGTCGCAACGAGCGAGAGCTGCGCGCCGGAGAGCGGCGCCCTGCTCGCCGAATCAGTGACGGCGCCGACGATGCGGCCGGTCTGCGCGAGGAGGCCGCTCGGCGCGAGGAGGAGAGCCGAGAAAAGGACTTTCAGGAATTTTGACATCGGGGGGAACGGAAGACCGGGGGGACAGCGGTAGAGCTTCAGGATGTCCATTTGGACGCGAAGGAATATAATGTCCGCGAGCCAAAGGTAGGTCCGCAGCCTGGTCGGTCCTGGCAACGCTGCTTTCGAACAGCTGTTGAACAGGAGTCACGGAGAGCACGGAGCGGTTGGATCAAACCCTGACGAGGTGGTTGGCGGACACCAGCCCGGAACAGCTTTGGGGCAACGGGGCGAGACGGTCTCCCCCGCTTGCCCCCAAGCTGTTGACGCCTGTGATCGAACACGGCTCTTGTGCAGTTACCAAACCGCTCCGTGCTCTCCGTGACTCCTGTTCAACAGCTGTTGCAGTCACTACTCGCCGGCTTCACACCTCACTCGTCACTACTCGCCAGGCCTGCTCCCATTCGCAGAAGGCGTCGCCCTCGGTGACGCAGCGGACGTGGCGCGCGTTAGCCGCTGTCCCGCCGGCGAGGGCGAGAGCCAGCCGGAGCCCTCCTGTCTGCCGCTGGCAGAAGAGCCGAGTCCCGGCGTCGAAGCCGACGAGCCGCAGCACCGCCGCCCCCGGTTCGGCGAAGACGACTTCCATGTCGCCGGGGCGGTAGAACAGGCGAAAGAGCGAGACGCTCTGCGTCAGGAACTCGGTCGGGTTGCTCTTCTTCAGGATCCCGCCGTAGAACTGCACCCCCGCGGACTCGATCGAGAAGGCGCCCGCCCGCTCGCTCCACTTCGGGTCGACCGCACCGAGCAGCGCATCCACCGACTCCCACAGCTCGCGAACGAAGGCGAAGGGGATCTCCTCGGTCGGTTCCGCGGCCGTCAGGCGCTGGCGCCGGTCAGGCGGAAGAGTCTCCAGCAGCTGCGCCACCGCCCCTTCACCACGCTCTGCGCGGACGAAGGCGAGGGTCGAGCGGACGACGGAGCCCTTGCAGTACATCAGCCGCGCGCGCCCAGCGCCGCGCGATCGATCTTTCCCGAGCCGAGCCGGGGGAGCGCGTCGAGGAAGACGATCGACTTCGGTGCCTTGTAGCCGGCCAGCTTCGTCCGTACCTGCGCGATCAGCTCCTTGGCGCCTAACGTGCGGCCGGCGCGCGGTACGACGTACGCGCGTCCGACCTCGCCCCACTTCGCGTCTGGAACGCCGAGCACCACCGCCTCGAGCACCCCGTCGCATTCGGCGAGCGCGGCCTCGACCTCGCC
>DASSZC010000433.1:0-2974 GCA_035702925.1 Gemmatimonadaceae bacterium
ACACCGCCGAGGCGTTCGGGCACTATGCCGGCTATGTCGCGCAGCATCTTTCGGATCGCGTCAAGCACTTCTTCACGATCAACGAGTTCGGCGCATTCCTCGAGCTCGGATATTCGATCGGCATTCACGCGCCGGGACTCAAGCTTCCGCCCGCGCGCTTCAACCAGACGCGCCATCACGCCGTGCTCGGGCACGGGCTCGCGGTGCAGGCAATTCGCGCGAACGCGAGGCCGGGAACACGGGTCGGGCTCGCGGAGAACATGACCATCTGCGTTCCGGTCATCGAGAACGAGACGCACATCAGGGCTGCCGAGCGTGCGACGCGGGAGCTGAATGCACCGTACATGACGGTGATCCAGGAAGGCAGGTACACCGACGCGTATCTCGAGCGGACGGGCGCCGACGCGCCGAAGTTCACCCCCGCCGACCTGAAGGTGATCGCGAGCCCGCTCGATTTCGTCGGCATCAACATCTACACGCCGACCTGGATCCGCGCCGACGAGTCGCCGGCAGGGTTCACGCGTGTCCCGAATCCGGGCTCCTACCCGCACATGGCCTCGTCGTGGCTGACGATCGGGCCCGAGGCGCTCTACTGGGGCCCGCGCAACGTGGCGAAGATCTGGAAGGTGAAGGAGATCTACATCACCGAGAACGGATGCTCGTCCTCGGACGTGCCGGCCGCCGACGGAATCGTGTACGACACGGATCGCGTGATGTACCTGCGCAACTACCTCTCGCAGCTCCAGCGCGCGACCGCCGATGGAGTGCCGGTGAAGGGCTACTTCCTCTGGAGCCTGATGGACAACTTCGAGTGGGCCGACGGATACACCAACCGCTTCGGCCTGCACTATGTGGACTATGCGACGCAGACGCGGACGCCGAAGTTGAGCGCGTCGTTCTATCGCGAGACCATCAGGCGCAACGCGGTGGCCTGACGACCGTTCAGGTCTTCAGCGGCTTCTTCTTCGCCGCCGGGAAGAGGACGTTGTTGAGGATCAGGCGGTATCCCGGTGAGTTGGGATGCAGTGCGAGGTCGGTCGGCGCGCTCCCGACGACGTGCTGCGGGTCTTCGGGGTCGTGCCCGCCGAGGAAGGTCCACGACCCCTTGCCGTAGTCGCCGTGGATGTACTTCACCCACGGCGCCCCTTCCTCGCTGGCGAGCACCGTCACCCCGGGCTTCAGCGTCGCCCTGGTGAAGCTGGTGGTCACCCCGTAGAAGTCGGGGATCGTCGCCTGGTGGTCCTGGACCAGCATCGACGCGACCGGATCGAACTTCGCGGCGAAGGCGAAGAGGGTGAACTGGCCTAACGGCTGGCGCTGCCCCGGCGCGTTGACCTGGTGCCCGTCGATGTTGCTCATCGACCCGACGAGCGGCGAGGCGACGATGTGCGCGTCGCGAAACGCCATCGTCCGCGACCAGTCCATCTTCTCGTCGGCATGCGGATCGACCGCGGTGCCGTCGGCGTACTCGTTGGCGATGTCGACGTCGTGGCCGGCGATCGCCAGCTCGAGCGTCTCGGTCGCGCCGCACATCGCGAAGAGGAAGCCGCCGCGCTCGACGAAGCGGCGGATCTTCTCGGCGACATCCTTCTTCAGCGCCGGGATCGTGGCGAAGCCATAGCGGTGCGCGGTCGCCTCGTTCTCCGCCCGGAGCGCCTGGAACCAGGTCGTGAGGCCGTAGGTGACGGCGAACTTGTTGAGCTGGCCGGTGAAGTCCTCGTGGTGGAGGTGCACCCAGTCGTACCCGGCGAGCCCGTCACGCTCGACCTCGTCGTCGTAGACGCGGGTGTACTCGATCCCCGCGTACTTGAGGGCGAGGGTGACGGCGTCGTCCCACGGCGGAGCGTTAGGCGGGGAGTATACCGCGATCTTCGGCGCCTTCTCGAGGGGGATCGCGTCCATGTTGCCCCCCGCCATTTCTGCGCGGACGGCGGCGACCGCGCCGTCGCTCACCGGCTCTATGGTGACCCCGTCGAGCGCCGAGCTGCGGCGAAGGTCGGGGAGGTCGGGGAGCAGGAATGCCCCGCCACGATAGTTGAGCAGCCACTCGACCTTCTGGCCGAGCTGCAGGGTGTGAAAGGTGCGCCCGTACGCCTTGAGGTGGTTCTGCTGCGCATCGTCCATCGGGACGAGCAGGTGCTGGGCACGGGCGACCGCGGGGAGCAGCAGCGCGGCGAGGCTCGCGAGGAGGCGCGTCACACGAAGAAGCCTTCGCCCCGCGATCATTCGGCCCCGCCTAACGTTTCGAGCAGCCGGCGCGCCTGCGGCACGAGGGCGCTGCCCTGCCAGGTCAGGATGAGGTGCTCGGCGTGCGCCTTCGCGCCAGCGCGATCACCGGAGGCGAGCAGGGCGCGGGCAAGCGCGAGCTCGGCCGGAGGGGCGTCCGCCGAATCGCCGTAGCGGTCGACGATCCGCTGCCAGAGCGCGATCGCGCCGCTGACGTCGCCGCGCGCGTGGCGGATCTCGGCGGCGGTGGCGAGGAGCAGGGGCGCGGCATCGGGGAGCTCCGTGGTCGCGCTCTCGAACAGCGTCGCCGCCGTCGCCGAGTCGCGACGGGCGAGGGCGAGGAAGGCGGCGCCGAGCTGCGGCGCGCGATCAGCACGGGTACGGGCGATGATCGCCTGCGCGCGCACCGCATCGCTCGACGGGGTGCCGGACTCGCGGAGCGCGGCACGCGCCGTCGCGATGTCCCCCTCGTAGACCGCCAGCCAGCCTCGCACCCCGGTGCTGTCCTCGGCGAGCGCGTCACCCATCATCGCCCGCGCCTTCCCGGTCTCACCGGCGCGCACCCACGCCCAGGCGATGTCGGTCGAGAGGACGCGGCGCTCGTCATCGGAGAGCGAGAGCGGGGCGAGCGCCGCGGTCGCCTCGGCTGCCTTCCCGGAGAGGGCGAGCGCGCGGACCCGCAGCGCGGCGGCGACGCGGCCGGTTGCCGCGCTGGAGCTCGCGCACGGAGAACCGTCGAGGGGGGCGA
>DASSZC010000542.1:0-11033 GCA_035702925.1 Gemmatimonadaceae bacterium
CGGCGAAGATCTCCCGCGCCTTCGCCGATGGCTCCCCGATCGACGCCATCCAGGTCTGGTCGGCGTACATCCCCGCCCCGCCGTCGGCGAGCGACTTCTCCCGCGCCCAGAGGTCGATCAGCACCACAGACCCCTTCGTGATCGGGCTCGACTTCCCGGGGCCTGGTTCGTAGTGCGGGTTCGCCGCGTTAGCCCCGACGGAAACGTTAGGCCCGTGGTCGGTCTCGAGGTCGTGCCGCGCGAACTCGCCGCGGATCCACTCGGTCAGGGCGTACTCGTCGAGCGGCTTCCCCGCCTTCACCGCGCTCCCGGCGTGGACGAACGCCTCCTTCGCGATCGCGGCGATGATCTCCGCCGCCCGCTCGTGCGACGCGCGCTGCTCGTCGGTCCACACCGCGTAGATCCGCGAGACCAGCTCACCGGAGGTCACCACCTCGGCGCCGGCGGCACGCACCATCTCGAGCACCCCCGCGGGCACGTAGTCGACGTAGGGGACCGCGTCGCCCGGGGAGTACTCCATCGCCACCCGCTTCCCGCCGACGACGCCGCGCAGCGTCGACTCGAGCGACTTCCACGAGGAATACACTTCCTTCCCCCACTCGCGCGGCCAGTCGCGCCAGGGCCCCTGCTCGATCGCGTGTGTGATCGCGACCGGCTTGCCGGTGCGCGGCACGTAGCAGAAGATGCGGCGCGTCAGCATCCCCTCGCGCGCGAGCATCCCCGCGGCGACCGGGTTGATGCGGCGGAAGTCGTAGAGCAGCCAGCCGTCGACGCCGGCGTCGGCGATCGCGCGCTGAATGCCGGCGAGGGATTGCGGGTTCAACATGAGCGTGTTGCTGGAGACGGGCGATGACGGGTGGTCCGTCGCGAAGCGGGGCTCAGCGTGATCGCGGCCCCGAGCGCCATTCGGCGCGCCATTCGCAGACCTGTTCGCCGCGCACCACGCAGCGCACATGCTCGACTGTCCCCGCGTTCGAGACGAGGAGTCGGAGCAGCTCCTTGAATGCCGCCTCGTAATAGACGCATCCCGTCTCCCCCGGTGCCGTGCCGATCGTCACCGACCGCTCGACGATCAGGTGCAGGTGCGGACCGACCCGCGTCACCGTTCCATCGAGGTAGCGGTCGGCGATCCGCCGCGCGCGACGGAAGGCGAGCGGACGCGCGATCAGCGACGGCAGGAGATGGATCATCCGCCGCATCCCGGCGCCGATCGTGAGGTACGACTCGCGGGCGATGTAGCGGCCGGCGGCACGCAGCACCGTCTCGGCGTCCGGGCGACGGCCGATCAGCTTCGCGAGCGCGACCGCCTCGTCGAATGAGGGGCGCTGGCCGCGCCGCGCGGCTTCGGTGTACCGCTTGATCTGCGTGTAGACCGTGTCGCTCAGCCCGAGCCGCTTGTTGCGAAGCTCCTGGACGTATTCCGCGTCGTAGTCCCCCTCAGGGGTGTCGACGTTGCGGACAGCTTCGAGGATGCTGAGGGGGAGGAGCGCGTCTACTGTGTCGGGCATGTGTTGGCGGGAGTAGCCTGAAAACCTAACCGCATATCGCTCGCCCAAGCAACGGTCAGTTCCTGCACATCGTTGAGCTTTCCGGCCGGGAACAACCCCCCGTACCCGCGGGTTTGGGGTACGAAGCCCGCTTGTCATTGCCGTTCGAGGACCGCACATTGATCCTTCAAACCTCGCATCACCGTTTCGCTGCCGACCGAACCGAGCCATGAGTCACACAACCCAGCCCGGTTCAACCTGCGAAGAAGTGATGTCCCGGCTCTTCGAACACCTGGACGGCGAACTGCCGCCGAGCCTCGACACCTGGGTGCGCGAGCACCTCGCGGTGTGCGGGGGTTGCCTCGCGCGGACCCAGCACCAGCGGGCTTTCCTCCGTTGCCTTCGCTCCCGCCAGCCGCTGACACCGGCGACGGACGCGCTGAGGATACGGATCGAGCAGGCGCTGCGTGATGGCGGCGGTCGCTCGGAGCTCGCCGACTGACCGGGCGGCTCCTCTGGGCCGTCCCCCTCGCAGTCCTGGTCGCACTCGCCGCCTGGCGGGGGCGATCGCTGAGCGCATCGGGCGCGGCCGCGGCCGCCCTCATCGGCACGATCGCGGTCGCCGCCGGCTGGGACTGGGCGCTTCTCCTGATCACCTACTTCGCGACATCGAGCCTCATCTCGCGGCTCGGCGCCGAACGGAAGTCGCGGCGGACCGCATCCGTCGTCGCGAAGAGCGGACCCCGCGATGCCCGGCAGGTGCTCGTCAACGGCGGGGTCTTCACCATCGCCGCGACGCTCACGCTCTTCTTCCCCCACCCGGCCTTCCTCTGGCGCGCGGCCGCAGCGGGCGCGCTCGCCGCGTCAGCAGCCGATACCTGGGCCACCGAGATCGGGACATGGATCGGCGGGACCCCGCGCTCGGCCTGGAACTGGCGTCGTGTGGCTCCCGGGACGAGCGGCGGGATGACTACCGCCGGGACGGTGGCGATGCTGATCGGTGCGATCGTCGTCGCAAGTGTGGTGTATGGCTTGAAGTGGGGGCGCGGCCATGCGATCGCGGCGATGCTCGGTGGGCTGAGCGGAGCGGTCGCCGACACCGTGATCGGCGCGACACTCCAGGAGCGCCGGCGATGCCTCGGATGTGGTGAGCATACCGAGCGCATCGTCCACAGCTGCGGCTCGCGCACCCGCATATCGCGCGGCGTCCCCGGGCTCGGCAACGACTCGGTGAACTTCATCGCGACGGTGATTGGCGGCGGCATCGCGTTCTGGGCCGCCGAACTGCTCGGAATGTGATCCCGGGACGGAGGCGATCGACATGCGTGCGAACCACCGCTCTCTCCATCGCCTGACGCGAACGCTCCCCCTCGCGATCGCGCTCTCCGCGTTCGCCTTCGCGGGCTGCACTGGCGTCGAGGTGCTCGGCAACGACTCGACGCTGGTCGGGACCGGAGGGAGCGGAGGTGTCATCGTCGGCGGGGGAACTGGCGGCGGGGCCCAGGCCAGCGCGCTGCTCGGGAAGTGGACCCGCGCCCTCCTCGTCGCCGGCCCGAACGGCGACATCCATGAATCGCGCACGACGTGGGAGTTCCGCGCCGACGGCAGCGCGATCCGCTACGTGACCGCGTGGAACTGGACCGAGGGGATCTACGACACCGTCAGCAGCGTCGCGCAGTGGACGACCAGCGGCGCGACGATCACGATCACGTACATCGCCGGCTCGACCGGCACCCTCACCCTCGGCTGGCGCGTCGACGGTGACGTCCTCACCCTCGGCCCCGACCAGTTCGCGAGAGTGCGGTGAGCGCTCGCGTCCTCCTCGTCAGCACCAACCGCGAGCGGGCCCCCTTCCCCGTCGTGCCTAACGGCATGGCCTGCGTCGCCTCGGCGCTCTCCGGCGCGGGGCACGACGTCCGCGTCGCCGACCTGATGTTCGCCCGCGACCCGATCCGCGCCGCCGAGCGCGCCGCGCGCGAGCATCGCCCCGAGGTGATCGGGGTCTCGGTGCGCAACATCGACAACAGCGACACCATCGCCCTCCGCCACTACACCCCCGAGGCCGCGGCGACGCTCGCCGCCCTCCGCCGCGCCGCCCCCGGCGCCAAGGTCGTCGCCGGCGGCGCCGCCTTCGGCGTCGCGCCGAAGGGGCTGTTCGACGCGTTAGGCGTGGACTACGCCGTCGCCGGCGACGGCGAGCGGGCGACCGTCCGCCTGGTGAACGACCTCGCCGCCGGCCGCGAGCCGGGGGAGATCGCCGGGCTCGTGCGCATGCGCGACGGCGAGGTCGTCTTCGCCCCGCCCGGCGAGGAGGCGGATCTCGACGCGCTCCCCCAGCCCCGCCTCCACCACTGGTTCGACCTCGCTCGCTACGAGCGCATCGGCGCGACGGTGCCGATCCAGACGAAGCGCGGCTGCGTCTACAAGTGCGTCTACTGCACCTATCGCAACGTCGAGGGATGGGGCTATCGCCTTCGTGATCCAGCGCTGGTGGCCGATGAAATCGCCGAGCTTCGCGCGCACGGCGTGAACCACTTCGACTTCGTCGACTCGACCTTCAACTCTCCTCCGCCCCACGCGCGCGACGTCTGCGAGGCGATCGCCCGGCGATCTCCCGGGATCACTCTCGAGACGACGAACTTCACCCCCGCCGCCGCCTTTCCCGACTTGCTCGCACTGATGAAGCGCGCCGGCTTCACCGCGTTAGGGATCACCGCCGAGAGCGCGAGCGACGCGGTGCTCGAGAAGATGCAGAAGGGGTTCACCGCCGAGACGGTGCGCGTCGCCGCCGAGCGGGTCGAGCGCGCCGGGATCCGCTGCCTCTGGATCTTCCTCGTCGGCGGCCCCGGGGAGACGCGCGAGACCCTCGAGGAGACGCTGCGCTTCGCCGCCGAGCGGCTGCGCCGCGGCGACGCGGTCTACACCACCGTCGGGCTGCGCGTCTATCCGGGGACGACGCTGCATAACATCGCCGTCAGCGAGGGAACGCTCGCCGCGAGCGACTCGCTGCTCGATCCGACCTTCTACTTCTCCCCGCAGCTCTCCCTCGACCACGCCGTTGCCCGGCTCCGCCGCTTCGCCGCCGATCATCCGCGCTTCATGTTCTCGGCGGACTCACGGTCGATGATCCTCCCCTGGCTCACGCGCGCCGCCTCCCTGCTCCGCCTCCCGCGTCCGCACTGGCGGTACATGGGACTCTTCCAGCGCATCACCCGCATGCAGCTGCCACGTCCGGCGCGGGCTCATGCCGGCTGAAGGGGCCCTTCCGCGATCGGCCGAGGTAGTCGTCGTCGGGGGTGGACCGGCCGGTGCGGCGACCGCCTGGTGGCTCGCCCGCGCCGGGACCGATGTCGTCGTCCTCGACAAGGCGCGCTTTCCGCGGCCGAAGCCCTGCTCGGAGTACATGAGCCCCCAGGCGTCGCGGTTGCTCGAGGAGATGGGGGTGCTCGGCGAGGTCGAACGCGCCGGGGCCGCGCAGCTCGCAGGGATGGTGATCCGCGCGCCTAACGGTGCGCTCATCCGCGGCGTCTTCGCCGGTGCGCACCGCTGGCGCGGCCACCGCGACCGCGGCCTCTCGCTGCAGCGCACCCTGCTCGACCCGATCCTCCTCGATGCCGCCCGTCGCGCCGGTGCCCATGTCATCGAAGGTGCTCGCGTCCAGGACGTCGTCCTCGACCAGGCCGGCCGGGCGAGCGGCGTGTCGCTCGCCAACAGCGACGGCACGACGACGACCCTGTCCGCTCGACTCGTCGTCGGCGCCGACGGGTTGCGCTCCGTGGTCGCGCGCCGCCTCGGGCTGACCCGGATGTCGCGCTTCCCCCGCCGCATCGCCCTCGTCACGCACTACGCCGGGATCGCCGGGATGGGGGAGCTCGGCGAGATGCACGTCGAGCGCGAGGGCTACCTCGGCGTCGCCGACGTCGGCAATGGCCTCGCCAACGTCGCGGTGGTGATCCCCGCGTCGCGCGCCGACGAGCTTTCGACCGGGACCGAGGCCTTCCTCGAGCGGTGGATCGCCTCCCGTCCGCAGCTCCGCGACCGCTTCGCCGGCGCGACGCGGGCCACCCCGCTCCGCACCACCGGTCCCTTCGCCTCGCGCGCGCGGCGGGCGTGGGCGCCCGGGGCGGCGCTCGTCGGCGACGCCGCCGACTTCTTCGACCCCTTCACCGGTGAGGGGATCTACGCCGCGCTGCGCGGGGGCGAGCTCCTCGCACCGTACGCGGTCGCCGCGCTCGAGGCGCGCTCACCGTTAGGCGAGCGCACCGCCCTCGAGGCCTACGATCGCGCGCGGCGCCACGAGTTCGGCGGCAAGTGGCTCGTCGAGCGGATGATCGGTACCGCCGTCGCCTTCCCCGCCCTGCTCGAGCGCGCCGCGTCCGTGCTGTCGCGCCGGCCGGCGATGGCCGACTTGCTCGTCGGCGTGACCGGTGATTTCGTTCCGGCATCCGCCGTGTTGAACCCCGCCTTCCTCGCCCGACTGCTCCTCCTCCCATGATCCGCCCCCGCTGATGTCCCTCGACCAGGACGCCTTCCGCGCGGTACTCGGCAGGTTCGCATCGGGCGTCACCATCGTGACGGTGCTCGGCGCGAACGGCCGCGATTACGGGATGACCGTCAGCGCCTTCAGCTCCGTCTGCCTCGAGCCGCCCCTCGTCATGGTCTGCATCGCGGAGGAGGCGTCGTTGAAGCCGATGATCGCCGAGGCGACGCACTACGGGGTGAGCATCCTCGCCTCGGACCAGGAACCGTTGTCGCGGCGCTTCGCCGCCCATGGTGAGCGCTTCGACGGCATAGGCTTCACGCGCGGGGAGAACGGGATGGCGCTGATCGACGGCGCGCTCGCTTTCATGGAGTGCCGGATCGTCGCCCGTCACCGCGCCGGTGACCACACGATCGTCGTCGGCGAGGTCGAGGCGGCGAGCGTCGAGGACGCCCGCCCCCTGCTCTACTACCGCGGCGGCTACGCCCAGCTCGAGCGTTAGGCAGTGTCGCCGAAGACCCTGACCCCCACTCGCCGCCGCGGCGTCGAGAAGCTCGACGTCCCCGGCGTTCCCGGGCGCATCCTGAAGCGCTCGCTCGCCGACGTCGCCCGGGCGAACTCGCTGTTCGGGGGGACGCGTGCCGTCCTCGCCGAGCTGCGCCCCCTGCTTGCCGCCGGTCGCGGCCGCGAGATGACGCTGCTCGACGTCGGCACCGGTGCCGCCGACATCCCCCTCGCCGCGCGCCGCGCCGCCTTCCGGCGCGGCGTGGACCTCACCGTGATCGGCGCCGACAACTCGATCCCGCTCGCCGTGCATGCGGCCCGCCGCGTGAACTGCGCGCTCGCCGCCGACGCGCTGGCGCTGCCCTTCGCCGATCGCTCGGTCGACATCGTCGTCTGCTCGCAGCTGCTCCATCACTTCACCGAACGCGAGATCGCGACCGTCCTCCGCGAGCTGCAGCGAGTCGCGCGGGTGCGGGTGATCGTCAGCGACCTGCGCCGGAGCTGGGTCGCCGCCGCGGGGATCTGGCTCGCGTCCTTTCCCCTCCGCTTCCATCCGATCAGCCGCCACGACGGGGTCCTCTCGGTGCTCCGTGGCTTCACCGCGGCCGAGCTGAGCGCGCACATCGTTCGCGCGACCGGCGCGGCGCCCGGCGTCACCCGGCGGCTCGGCTGGCGCGTCACCGCCTCGTGGACGCCGGCGCCATGAGCCCCGCCGACGCGCGGGCGATCGCCACCATGCCGCCTGTGAAGCTGGGACCGATGCCGACGGATCGCGCGATGACGACGGTCGATGAAGCGGTCGTCCGCGCGCCGCTCCCCGTGATCTTCGAGCTCGCGCGCGACGTCGAGCGGTGGCCCGAGCATCTGTCGCATTACCGGTTCGTCCGCTTCACGAAGCGCGATGGCCAAGATGGCGGGATCGTCGAAATGTCGGCCAATCGCCCGTTCGGCGTGCTGAACTGGCCGACCTTCTGGCGCTCGGAGATGGAAACGATCCTCCCGGCGGGCGCGCGCCCCCCGGCGATCCGTTTCAGGCACATCGGGGGTATCACGACCGGGATGGACGTCGCGTGGGAGTTCTCCCCGCGCGGGAGCGAAACCGGTGTCCGGCTCGTTCATGTCTGGAATGGCCCCCCGCTTCCGCTAGTCGGATCGCTCGCGGCACGAGCCGTGATCGGTCCCGTCTTCATCCACGGCATCGCGTCGAGAACGCTGGCCGGTCTCGCGCACGCCGCGGAACGCATCGCGGGAACGGCGCATCAGTGAGCCCAGAGGAGCAGTTTCGATGATCCAGTTTCAGAGCCGCTGGCAGGGCCGCCGTCGCGTCGCGATCACCGGAATCGGTGCCGTCACCCCGATCGGGAGCGGCGAGCCCGCGCTGTGGGAGGGGCTGCGCGCCGGCAAGTCGGCTGTCGGGACGCTGACGCGCTTCGACCCGAGCATCTTCCGCAGCCACCTCGCCGCGCAGATCCCCGACTTCCGCCCCGCGGATCACATGGAGGCGAAGCGTGCGAAGCGGCTCGACCGCTTCGGCCAGCTCGCTGTGACCGCATCGAAGATGGCGATCGAGGACGCCGAGCTCGACCTGGCGCGGGAGGACCGCGAGCGCATCGGGGCGATGATGGGCACGGCGTTAGGCGGGATCGCCTACGCCGAGGAGCAGCTCGGCAACTTCCTCAAGGGCGGGCTGCGCGAGGTCGATCCGTTGCTCGCCCTCTCCGTCTTCGGCGGCGCGGCGAGCTGCAACGTCGCCATCGAGTTCGGGGTGCAGGGAGTCAACAGCACCAACGCGATGAGCTGCGCCAGCGGGACGATCGCCATCGGCGACGCCTTCCGCGCCGTCCGCGACGGCTATGCGGATGTCATGATCGCCGGCGGCAGCGAGGCCCCGCTCGCCCCGCTCTGCTACGGCGCCTTCGCCCTGATCCGGGCGATGTCGACGCGGAACGACGACCCCGGGCACGCCTCCCGCCCCTTCGACCGCAACCGCGATGGCTTCGTCATGGGCGAGGCGTCGGCGGTGCTCGTCCTCGAGGAGTGGGACCGCGCCGTCGCCCGCGGCGCGAAGATCTACGCCGAGCTGCTCGGCTACGGCTCCTCGAACGACGCGCACCACATGACCGCGCCGCACCCCGACGGCTCGCAGGCGGCGAAGGCGATGCAGCGCGCGCTCGACGACGCCAGCGTCGCCCCGCACGAGATCGAGTACGTCAACGCCCACGGCAGCTCGACCCCGCTCAACGACCCGACCGAGACCCTCGCGATCAAGCGCGTCTTCGGCGACCACGCGGCGAAGCTGCAGCTGAGCGGCACCAAGGGCTACTACGGCCACGCGTTAGGCGCGTCAGGGGCCGTCGAGACCGCGATCTGCGCCCAGGCGCTGAAGAACGAATGGCTCCCGCCGACGGTGAACCTCGAGTCGCCCGACGACGCCTGCGACCTGGACTACATCCGCGGCGCTGGGCGCGACGCGAACGTCGAGCACGTGCTCACGAACTCGTTCGGGTTCGGGGGCATCAACGCCGCCCTCGTCCTCCGTCGCGCATAGCGACGAGGGACTGGGCGCGGCGGGCTACCAGCGGCGCGCGAAGCCGATGCCGCCGAAGGTGCCGCTGTCCCGGTTGCCGCGGCCGATTCGCGCGTCGAGCTGGAAATCGCTCGACAGCTTGTAGGTGACCCCGCTATTCAGCACGTGCACGGCGGCGGGGTCGCGCGTATCGCGCACGGCGAACCACTCGGCGTACATCCCGGTGCGCTCGCCCAGAGCGAACCCGAACGTCGTGCTGGCGCCGCGCTCCCAGTAGCGCGCACCATCCGAGTGGCCGCGTCGCATCGTCAGGTTCGACCCGAACGAGAGGCGCTCGGCGAGCGACCAGTCGGCGGCGAGTACCGCTTCGGGCTGCGCGCCGTCGGCGCGAAAGTCGCGCGCCCCAGTGGGGACCGACGTCGCGCCGATCACCGAGATGTTGGGGACGACGCGCGAGGCGCTGTCGCGGCGGAACAAGGGCACCTTCACGCCGAGGGCGAGATCCTCGACGCCGCCTGCTTCGGGTGCGCCGCTGCCCCTCACCGAGGTGTAGGTGAAGGGCTCGGCGCGGAGCTCGATCGCGTCGTGCACCCCGGCGCGCACGAGCATCTCGCCGTAGCTGGTCGTGCGCGCACCGCGGGTGCTGAGCATCGTCGCACCGCCTTCGACCTGCACCATCCCGGCCGGAACGAGCTGCGTGCTCTCGGTCTGGTCGGGACGGTCGGTCGAGATCGGCTCGATCGGCTCGAGATGGGGGGCGCAGGCGACGAGCGTCCCGAGCACCCCGAGCCACAACTTCCTCATCGCTATCCGGTGACCCGTGGCGCGGCCTTCGGCCGGACTGCGCCATGGTCCACCGGCTCGACGCCTCGCGGCAGGAACAGCCAGTCGTACAGCAGCGCCGCGGCGAGCGCTCCGATGATCGGGCCGATCCAGTATACCAGGTGTCCCTCGAAGAAGTTGCTGGCCACCGCCGGGCCGAAGGAGCGCGCCGGGTTCATCGACGCGCCGGTGAGCGGCCCGATCGCGAGGATGTCGGCGGCGATCGCGAGGCCGATCGCGAACCCGCCGACCTTCGGGGCGGCCGGGTCGACCGCCGTCCCGAAGATGACGAACACGAGGAAGAAGGTCGCGATCGCCTCGAGCGCGATCCCCTGGCCGAAGGTGACGTCGATCGCCAGCGACTGGCTGCCGGCGTGCGTCATGTTGAAGAGCATCTCCGGGAACAGCCCGCGCAGCGCGTACGCCGCGAGCACCGCGCCGAGGAGCTGGGCGAGGATGTAGACACCGGCCATCATCGCCTCGATCCGTCGCGTGGCGAGGAAGCCTAACGTCACCGCCGGGTTGAAGTGCCCCGACACGCGCATCGCCGCCGACACCATCACGGCGAGGATGATGCCGTGAGCGAGCGCGACTTCGAGCAGCCCGACGCCACTCCCCGGGTTCTTCGTCTGCATGATCGCCGCGCTCCCGACGAAGACGAGGGCGAAGGTCCCGATGAACTCCGCGGTGAAATGCCGTAGTGAATCGCGCATGCTGGTCGAGGGGTGGGTTGCAGGTGGCGATGGTGATGTCGCTTTACGTCGGCTGTAAGCGGTAAGCTGTAAGCAGTCAGCGAACGGCGTCGAGATGCCGCGAGGTACCGCAGTCGCTTACTGCTTATCGCTTACAGCTTACCGCTGCCGTCAGGTTCCCGGCGTGAAGTACGTCTTCTCGTACAGCGCGATCGACCGCGTGATCGTCTCCATCGCGTAGCCGCTCTTCTCCCAGCCGAGGATCGTCACGCGCTTTCCTTCCAGGTCCTTGTAGATGTGGAAGAAGTGCTCGATCTCGGCGAGGTAGTGCTGCGGCAGGTCGGCGATGTCGAAGTATTCGTTGTGGAACGGGTCGGCCGCGGGGACGGCGAGAATCTTGTCGTCGGGCTGCCCCTTGTCGAGCATCTTCAGGACGCCGATCGGCCGGACCTCGATCTGGCACCCGGGAAAGGTCGGCTCGTTGATGCGCACGAGGACGTCGAGCGGGTCGCCGTCCTCGA
>DASSZC010000251.1:0-3430 GCA_035702925.1 Gemmatimonadaceae bacterium
GCCGCGGCCGGCGTCCCGACGCCGGCGTTCATCGGCTACGCGGTGTATCCCGCCGGCTTCGGGCTGTCGCGCATCGACGTGCTCGTCGAGGAGATCCCGGGGGCGCGCGACCTCGCCAACGTCGTCCGCGACGGCGGGATGACCTCCGCGCTCATCGAGGCGACGGCGCGCCTCCTCGCTGCCCTCTCGCGGGCCGGGGCGCGCCACGAGGACCTCAACCTCAAGAACGTGCTGATCTCGCGGCCAGTGATGCCTGACGGCGAGCCGGCTGCGCCGATGGCGTACGCGATCGACGTCGACCGTGTCTCCTTCGGCCATCCTCGCGTCCGGACGATGGAGGCGAACGTCGCGCGCCTCGCCCGCTCGGCGCGCAAGTGGCGCCGCGGCCGCGAGCTGCCGATCGAGGAGGAGCAGCTGGCGACGCTCGCGCGTCGCGCCCGGGAGCTCGCCGCATGAGCGGAGGGACGGAGCCGATTCCCCTCGATCGCGTCGCGATCGTGATGATGAGCGCGGTCGGCGATGCGGTGCACGTCCTCCCGGTGATCAACGCGATCAAGCGCGCGAAGCCGACGTCGAGGATCAGTTGGATCATGCAGCCGGGGCCGGCGGGGCTCGTTCGCGGCCATGAATCCGTCGACGAGATCCTCCTCTTCGACCGGGCGAAGGGCCCAGCCGCCTATCTCGACCTCCGCCGCGAGCTGTCGAAGCGCCACTTCGACGTTGCCCTCGCCCTCCAGGTCTACTTCAAGGCGGGGATCGTCGCCGCGCTGACCCCCGCCGACGTGAAGCTCGGCTTCGATCGCGCCCGCGCGCGCGACCTCAACTGGCTGTTCACCAACCGCCGCATCGAGCCGCACCCGATGCAGCACGTCCAGGACCAATACCTCGAGTTCCTCCGGCCGTTAGGCGTCGCCCCCGAGCCGGTCCAGTGGCGGCTCGGGCCCTGGGCCGAGGAGCGCCCTTGGCAGCGCGAGTTCTTCGCCCCGCTCGAGCGCCCGGCGGCGAGCATCGTCGTCGCCACGAGCAAGGCGGAAAAGGACTGGATGCCGGAGCGGTGGGCGGAGGTCTGTGACGCGCTCTGGTTCGACTTCGGGCTCCAGCCCGTGCTCGTCGGCGGCCGCTCGTCGCGCGAGCTCGCCGCCGAGCGGGTGATCATGGAGGCGACGCGCTGCACCCCCGTCTCCGCGTTAGGCAGCGGCCTCCGCAAGCTCGTCTCGATCATCGACGGCTCGGCCCTCGTGCTCTCGCCGGACACCGGCCCGCTCCACGTCACCGTCGCCCTCGACCGGCCCGTCGTCTCGCTGATCGCCTATTCCAACCCGAAGCGGGTCGGCCCGTATCGCAAGTTCCACGATCTGATGATCGACGCTTACGGCGATCCCGAGGAGGACTACCCCATCTCGATGGAGAACCGGACCGGACGCATGCCGCGGATCACCGTCCAGCAGGTGCTCGACCGCGTCGAGCGCTGGCGAAGCAGCTACGCGGCGCGCTACGGGATGGGTGCGGTCTCGAGCAGCCGGCCGAACTCGTAGCGCAGGCCGACACGGGCGAGGAGCCGCACGAGCAGGTTGAGCGCGAGCCCCATCACCGCGAAGTAGTCCCCTTCGATGCGCGACACGATCGTCGCGCCATACCCCTGGATCCCGTACGCCCCCGCCTTGTCCATCGGCTCGCGTGTGGCGATGTAGGCGGCGATCTCCTCGTCGTCGATCTCACGGAACGACACGGACACGCGCTCGACCGCACTCTCCAGCCGTGCACCGCGCGCAACGGCGACGGCGGTGAGCACGGTGTGCGAGCGGCCGCTCAGCATCCGCAGCATACGCATCGCGTCGGCGGCATCGGACGGCTTGCCGAGCACCATGCCGTCGACGACGACGATCGTGTCGCTGCCGATGATCACCGCGTCACGACTGACCTGTCCGGCCAGCGCGCTCGCCTTCCCGCGGGCGAGGCGCTCGCAATGCTGCTCCGGGGTCTCGCCCTCGAGATACGATTCGTCGATGTCCGCCGGGCGCACCTCGTGCGCCAGCCCGATCAGCGCGAGGAGCTCCCGCCGCCGCGGCGACTGCGACGCGAGCACCAGCTCGGGGGCGATGCTCATCGCTCGAGCCACAGCGTCACCGGTCCATCGTTGACAAGCTCGACGTCCATCATCGCCCCGAACTCCCCCGTTTCGACTGTCAGCCCCCTCTCGCGCAGCATCGCCACGAACCGCTCGTAGAGCGGCTGCGCCACCTCCGGCCGCGCGGCGTCGATGAAGCTCGGCCGCCTCCCCTTCGCCGCGTCGCCGTAGAGCGTGAACTGCGACACGGCGAGTACCTCACCCCCGACATCCGCCAGGGCGAGGTTCATCTTGTCCTCGGAATCGGCGAACAGCCGCAGCCCGGCCACCTTCTCCGCCATCCACGCCGCCTTCTCCCCGGTGTCGTCGTGCGTGATCCCGACGAGCAGCAGATACCCGCGCCCGATCTTCCCCGCCACTCGCGGCGGCTCGCTGTCGCGGATTCGCACTTCCGCCCGACCAACGCGTTGCAGGAGGACTCGCATGGCGTGGGAACCTAATCGCCTGACGATCCGGACGCAGTCGCCCGGGGCAGGTCCGGCCCGTATTTTTCCTCGTCCCCTGAAACGAGCGAGAATGATGCGCCAACTGTCCGCGGCCTTCGCAGTCGCAACCTTCGCGGTCTCACTTCCCCTCGGCGCCCAGACAGCGCCGCTTTCCTACCCCGTCGCGCAGTCCGGCGACGTCGTCGACGCCTATCACGGCCAGCGCGTCGCCGATCCGTACCGCTGGCTCGAGGACCTGAACTCCCCCGAGACCGCCGCGTGGGTGAAGGCCGAGAACGCGGTCACGATGGGCTACCTCGCCCAGCTGCCTAACCGCGAGGCGATCCGGAAGCGCATCACCGAGCTGTGGAACTACCCCAAGGTCTCGATCCCGTATTTCGAGGGAGGGCGCTGGTATCTCTCCCGAAACAGTGGGCTGCAGCGGCAGTCGGTGATCTTCACGCGCCAGACCCTGCTCGGCCGCGAGCGTGTCGCGCTCGATCCCAACACGCTGTCACCTGACGGATCGGTCGCCCTCTCCGGGTTCGCGCCGTCGCCGGACGGGCGCTACGTCGCGTTCTCGCAGTCCGAGGGGGGCGCCGATTGGGCGACGTACCGCGTACGCTCGATCGCGACCGGTCGCGAGACGGGGGATACGGTGCGCTGGATCAAGTTCTCGCGCGTCTCGTGGACGCACGACGGCCGCGGCTTCTTCTACGCCCGCTATCCCGAGCCGAGCGCGAACACCGCGCTGAGCACCGCGCTCAGTGGCCGCCAGCTCTTCTACCATGTGCTCGGCACGCCGCAGTCGCGGGACCACCTCGTCTACGAGCGCAAGGACGACCCCGCGCTCTTCTTCGGCGGCTCCCTCGACGAA
>DASSZC010000039.1:0-5806 GCA_035702925.1 Gemmatimonadaceae bacterium
ACAAGAGCTTGATGTCGCGCAGCTGGTATCGCCGGCTGGGTCGTCCAGGAGGCATTCGGTCGCTGGGAGGCGGGTTCCAAAAGAGGGCGAACCCAAACTCTCGCACCGCGCGCAATCTGGGAAGGGGTGGGCTTCGTTAGAGATGCCTAACGAATCGCCCCGGCTAACCGTCCGCTTCCTTGTCGATGACCTGCAGCGCGACCGTCACGAGCCGCTCGAGCTCCTCGTCGCTCGCCTTCGGCAGGAGCGTCTCCGCCCACATGTGGTCCTCGGTCCGCGTGTACCGGTCGAGGAGGCGGCGGATGAAGGCGACCATCGCGATCCGCTGCATCTCGCCGCGGCGCTGCGCCTTCCCCACGTCCTGCGTGTCGCGGATCAGCGCCTCGAAGCGGTAGGCGTTGCGCAGTGCCTTCGCCGTCAGCGACGCGACCACCTGGCAGAAGCGCACATCGCTGTCGCTGAACGGCGACGCGTCGCGCTCGGTGCGGAGGAAGATCGCGCCGATCGTCGTCCCCTGGGCCCGCAGAGGGACGACGACGATCGAGCGGACGTTGCGCAGGTGGAGCTGGTCGCGCACGCTGCGCAGCATCGGGTCGGTCGCGGCGTCGGGGATGAACACCGTCTCCCCGCTCTCGAAGGCCCGCTGCAGCTCCGGGTAGCGATTGAGGTCGACCACCAGGTTGCGGATGGTCGGGTCCTCGTAGCTGGCGACGAGGCGGACTTCTTCCTTCTCCCCGCTGAGGAAGATCGAGCAGCGATCGAGTCCGAACGACTCGCCGAGCTTGCGGGCGATCGTCTGCAGGATGTCGATGAAGTGCAGCGACGACGAGATCTCCTGCAGGATGTCGACGATCGCTACGAGATGGTCACGCTCCCGCTGGAGCTCCGAGATTTTCGCCTCGAGGCGGGCGATCTCCGAGCCGTGTGGCGAGGGTGCTGGCGGTGACGTCGGCGTCTGGGGAGGCGGCGGGGGAGCCATCAGCATTCCCGATGTGCGCGTTGAACTCGTCGCTGGCGAAGCGAACGACCTTGTTGCGGCCCGTCTCCTTCGCGACGTAGAGCGCGTCGTCGGCCGTCTTCACCAGCGCTTCGCAGTGCGTGACCGCGGGGTGCGGCCATCCGGCGACGCCGAAGCTTGCCGTCCGCTTCAGTGTGCCGCCTTCGAACGTGAATGTATGCGCCTCGACGGCTTTGCGCACGCGCTCCGCGAACGTCACCCCCGCGTCGAGCACCGTGCCCGGGAGCAGCATCACGAACTCCTCCCCCCCGTACCGCCCGACACGGTCGATCTCCCGCGCCTCGTTCTGGAGGATGCGCGCGAACTGCTTCAGCACCGCGTCCCCGGCCTGGTGTCCGTAGGTGTCGTTGACGCTCTTGAACTTGTCGATGTCCGTCATCACCAGCGAGAACGGCTCGTTGAGCCGGATGCTGTGCTCGAACATCTCGTTCAACCGCTCCTCGATGTGGCGGCGGTTGTCGAGCTGCGTCAGCCCGTCGGTCTGCGACACGCGGAGCAGCTGCGAGTTCAGCTCGGCCAGCTCGCTCGTCCGCTTCTCGAGCTCCACCTGCAGCCGCTTGATGCGCAGCATCGACTTCACCCGCGCCCCGAGCTCGGCGAACTCGATCGGCTTGGTGATGTAGTCGTCCGCGCCGGCGTCGAGTCCCTTGACCTTGTGCTCGGTGGCATCGAGCGCGGTCTGCATGATGATCGGGATGAAGGGCAGCGACTTGTTCTGCTTCACCCGGCGGGCGACCTCGGTGCCGTCGATCGTCGGCATCATGACGTCGAGCAGCACGAGGTCGGGCGGATTCTCTTCGATCATGCGCAGCGCGACGTCGCCGTCGTTCGCGCTCGAGGTGAGGTAGCCCCATGCCTCGAGTCGGGCCTGCAGCAGGTCGACGTTGTCTTCGTGATCGTCGACGATCAGGATCCGGGCGGGGCGGTCCCCTATCGGCTCGTCATGCGGCATTGCCGGTCCCGAGGAACCGCTGCACCTCGGCCACCACCGCGCGCGGCTCGCAGGGCTTGGCGAGATAGCCGTCGCAGCCGACCTCCATCGCCTTCTCGCGGTCGGACGCCAGGGCATGCGCCGTCAGGGCGATGATGGGGATCGAGCGCGTCTGCGGGTCGTGCTTGAGGACCTGGGTCGCTTCCCACCCGTCGATGATCGGGATGGAGATGTCCATCAGGATCAGGTCGGGGTGTTCGCTTCGCGCCTTGGAGATCCCCTCCTCGCCATTCAACGCCTCCGTCACCTTGTAGCCGAAGTGACGAAGGATCGTGGAATAGACGATGCGGTTGTCCTCGTTGTCCTCGACGAGGAGAACGGTCTTCCCATTTGGATTCATACTCGCCCTCGCGCCATTCGAACGGGCCGAGGTGGTTCCCTCGCCCGGGCCGGCAAGCGCTGCGGTTTCTGAGCTCACGGTGTGCTCCGACTGCGAACCGGGTAATGCAAAAAAGTCTCCCGCGACCAGAACGGGCGACGGGCCAAGATACGTTCCCCGCTGTCCAAGCAAGATCCTTACCAGCCTGGAGGGTTAAAAGCACGATGTCCTACGCCCCGAATCCGACCGCTCAACGGTCGCGAACCCAGAATTCCGCGTCCGCGACCAACTCGACCCGTGGCCAGGGGGGCGCGCGCGGAAACAACGGGTCGGCTGGCCGAGGGAAGGGAGCGACACCCAAGGCGGCGGCGCCGCGGTCCACGCCGCGCGGCCGCCCTTACGAGGAGACCCGGAACTGGAAGCAGCTCGGGCTTCTCGCCACCGGGATCGCCGCCGGCGCCGCGGTCGGTGCCGGTGTCGCCCTCCTCTTCACCGAGAAGACCGGTCCCCAGCGCCGCGCCGGGATCGCGCGCAAGGCGCGCCACCTCGGCCACGACGCCGAGCAGCGGTGGGAGGACCTCGCCTTCGCCCTCAGGGAAGCCGCACGCGGAACCCGCGACCGCTTCCGCCACCGCCACGCCGCGGACAGCGAAACCGACGTCGACGACTGAGCGGTAAGCAGTAAGCGGTAAGCAGTAAGCGGTAAGCAGGAAGCGGACGGCGTTGCAACTGCGTTTGCAGTTCCGCCGTCCGCTTCCTGCTTACCGCTTATCGCTTACCGCCCTCGTGCAGAGAACTCTACAAACCCTTCAGTTCTTTCTCCGCCCGCTGCTTGTAGAAGCGATCGTTGTAGTCGGTCGCCGGCAGCGAGATCACCGCCTGAAACTGCTCGCGCGCTCTGGTCTTGTCGCCGGTGTCGCGATAGATCTCCGCGAGATCGATGTGATGCGTGATCCGCGTCGGATCGACCGCGACCGCCTTCTCCATGAACTGAACCGCGTTCTTCCAACTCGCCGAGCCGAAGACCTGTCCGCCGAGCACATTCCGCGCGATCCAGCGCGTCGGCCCATTGAGGCGCATCACTTCCGCGTTCCACATCCCCATCACGTGCAGCGCACCGGGATGCTCGGGATTGAACTTGAGCGCGTCCATCGCGTGCGCGCGCACTTCGGTCGCGTACTTCACCTTGTCGCGCGGACCGAGGGAGAGCGCCGTGCGGCCGAGGGCGCGGGCGAGAACAAAATGCCCGTCAGCGTCGTTCGGGTTCACCTCGATCGCGCGGCGGGCGTACAGCTCGCCGCTGTGGAAGAGCGCGTTCCGCGTGTTCTTGTCCCCGTTGAACTCACCGACGTCGACGGCGTCGCGCGACGCGTTGATCAGCGCCTGGTAGTTCTTCGGGACGATCGCGATCGCCGCCTCGTAGTGCTTGAGCGCCGCTGCCGGGTTCATCGCCTTGTGCAGGGAGTCGCCCATTGCGATATGATCCGCCGCGGTCTGCGCGCCGGCGGTCGACGCGGCCGCGACGAACATCGTGACGGCGGCGGGGGTGAGGTAACGCGTGATGGAACGAGTGACACTGCGCATGACAGCCTCGCGAGTTCGCGAACGGGTCGTGGAGCCAGGGAGACCGCGCCGCCGTTCTTCGTACGTGCAACCAGGGGCGGCGCGGCGGGGTTCAGGTGCCGACATCATAGGTTTACCCCAGAGTCCGGTCAATGTTGGCGCATCGGCTGATCGAGCGTAAGCGGGACGGCGGTCGGATCGACGCCGGCGAGTGGCGTGCGCTGATGAACGCGTACGCCGCGAATCACATCCCCGACTACCAGATGGCCGCCCTGGCGATGGCCATCTACCTCCGTGGCCTCGACCGCGCGGAGACGAGCGCCCTCACCGAAGCGATGCTGCGCTCGGGCGCGACCCTCGATCTCTCGTCGCTCGAGGCGCCGCGAATCGACAAGCACTCGACGGGGGGCGTCGGCGACAAGGTCTCCCTCGTGCTCGCCCCCATGGTCGCGGCGTGCGGCGTCGCCGTGCCGATGATGTCCGGCCGTGGCCTCGGCCACACCGGCGGCACCCTCGACAAGCTCGAATCGATCGCCGGCTTCCGCACCGACCTCACCCTGGCTCAGGCGAAGGCACAGATCGAGCGGCTCGGCTGTGCCCTCATCGGCCAGACCGGCGAGATCGCGCCAGCCGATCGGAAGCTCTACGCGCTCCGCGATGCGACGGCGACCGTCGAGTCGATCCCGCTCATCTCGGCGAGCATCATGAGCAAGAAGCTCGCGGAAGGGCTGACCGGTCTCGTGCTCGACGTGAAGCGCGGCTCCGGCGCCTTCCTCCCCGAGCTGGAGCGGGGGCTCGAGCTCGCGCGGACGATGATCGAGCTCGGCGCCGATCACGACTGCCCGACGGTCGCCCTGATCACGGCGATGGACCGTCCCCTCGGCCGCGCCTGCGGCAACGCCCTCGAAGTCGAGGAGTCGATGCTCGCGCTACGGGGCGAGGGCCCGCCCGACCTCATGGAAGTCACCTACGCGTTAGGCGCGGAGATGCTCGTCCTCGGCGGGATCGCACCCGACATCGACGCCGCGCGCCGCCAGCTCGAGAAGGCGATCGGCACCGGGCGCGCCGCCGAGAAGATGCAGGAGATCATAGAAGCACAGGGCGGCAACCCCGGGGTCGTCGACGACCCGGCAGTCCTCCCCCAGGCGTCGCACGTCGAGCTCTTCCCGGCGCCGCGCCGCGGCTTCGTGGCGAAGGTCGAGCCGCGCGCGATCGGGCGGGGGATCATCGCGTTAGGCGGTGGCCGGACGAAGATCGAGGATCGCGTCGACCCGAGCGTCGGCTTCGTGATCACGGCGAAGCCCGGGGACTGGGTCGAGGCCGGCGAGCCCCTTGCCACCGTTTTCGCCAGCGACCGCAGCGGGGTCGAGTCGGGACGGGCGACGCTGCGGGGGGCGATCATCATCGCCGACGAGGCGGATCCCCCCCTCCCCCTCGTATCACACCGCGTGACCGCGGGCGGCGTCGAGCTCTACGCGCGAGACTGACGCCCCCCGCCTTCTTCGCGCTGAAGACGAGTCTCTGGGTCCCCGTGGGCGGGTAGGGAAGCGGGTCATGCCGCGCCTGGCGACGCCCGGCGCGGGGGCGTGGGCCGTTGTGGCGGCCGACCCTGTTTGGTGGCATGTTCAGGCTGTCGCCCTTCGAAACAGAGGCGAGCGCCATGCCCACTGAACTCATCGGCCCCGGCCTTCCGACCAGTCGCGTCGGAGACATCGTCACGAACACGCCGCGACCCCTGCCTGACGACATCCTTCGCCAGGCGTCGCGTCGGCTCGGCGTGTTCTCCCTGATCGTCGCCGTCCTCTGGTTCCTCGGCACGACCCTCGGCCACATCGCCGGGCGCATGATGATGCCGTCCGATGCGAACTGGCTCAGGATCGAGGCCATGGACGTCATCGCGATCAGCAGCATCGTC
>DASSZC010000351.1:0-4188 GCA_035702925.1 Gemmatimonadaceae bacterium
ACGCCGTGCAGCACGAGCGGGATCATGACGGTGATCTTCTCACCGGCCACCAGCTCCTGGAAGTCGACGTGGAGGACGTGGCGCTTGAAGGGATGGCGCTGGATCTCGCGGATCAGCGTGCGCGAGGTCTTGCCATCGATCGCCAGCTCGACGACGGTGCTGCCCGCGGCGATGCTGCCGAGGAGCTTCTCGAGGTCGCGGCTGGGAACGGCGAGCGACTGCGCCTCGCGGGCGTGCCCGTAGATGACGGCAGGGACGCTGCCCTCACGACGAAGGGAGCGAGCGGCACCCTTGCCGGACGTGGCGCGCGCGGTAGCGGTAAGTGAGGCGTTAGCCATGATCAGACTCTCCAGTAAAACGAACGAATCGACCCGATCGTCGCGCGCGGTCGCGCCGGCTGATCGTCAGTCGAACAGCGAGCTGACCGACTGCTCGCTGTGGGTATAGCGGATCGCCTTCGACAACAGCTCTCCGACGGACAGAACCTTCAACCGGTCGAAGCGACGATCCGGGGTGATCGCGATGGTGTCGGTGACCGCCACCTCCGTGATCGGCGCCGCGTTGAGCCGCTCGATGGCCGGGCCAGAGAGCAGCGCGTGCGTGGCGCAGACGTAGATATCTCGTGCACCGAGCGCCTTCAGCGCGCGGGATGCTTCGGAAACCGTTCCAGCGGTGTCGATCATGTCGTCCGGAATCAGGACGTCACGGTCCGCCACCTCACCGACCACGTTCACCACTTCGGCGACGTTGGCCGCCGGGCGCCGCTTGTCGATGATGGCGAAGGTTGCGTTCAACCGCTTCGCGAACCCGCGGGCCATCTTCGCCGAGCCGGCATCCGGTGCGACCACCACCAGATCCTTCAACTGCTTCCTGCGATAGTGCGAGACGAACACCGGCATCGCGTACAGGTGATCGACCGGAACGTCGAAGAACCCCTGCAGCTGGTACTGGTGGAAGTCGATCCCCAGCACCCGGTCGGCACCCGCCACCTGGATCAGGTTCGCCATCAGCTTCGCGCCGATCGCGACGCGCGGCTGATCCTTTCTATCCTGCCGTGAATAACCGTAGTACGGCATCACGCAGGTCACTCGCGCCGCTGACGCCCGCCGCGCCGCATCGATGAGCAACAGCAGCTCGATGATGTTTTCCGCCGGCGGGTTGGTCGGCTGCACGATGAACACGTCGTGCCCGCGAATGTTCTCGTCGATCCGGACGAAGATCTCGCCGTCGGCGAAGCGCGACGTCGTGACCTTGCACAGCTCGAGGTTGAGATTGCGGGCGATCTCCTCAGCGAGGGCGCGATTGGCGCCTCCGGAGAGCAGCTTGAACCCGCGTCCTTGTATCGTCAGGCCGTCCATGCAGCCTCGAAAGTTAGATGACCGGGGCGGTCGAGTCAACGACTCGGCGTCGCCCCGGATCACTGAACCGCGCAATGTAACCGACGGGTGGCGTCGAGGGGGAGCGTCGCGTCGCGCGTCGCTCCCCCTCGCGTCCACCCGTTCGATCGTTCAATCGACGTTGCCCCTCATGGATTCGAACCATGATTCACGGCTCCAAAGGCCGTTGTCCTGCCATTGGACGAAGGGGCAGCTGCCACCGCTCAAATCATAGTCGCGGCCGGCACGAAGGGCAACGCGCGCACCCCCCTTTTCCCCGCTCAGCCGAGGTCGACGCCCACCAGCGGGAGCTCGGCGAGCGTCCTCGTCGCGAGGGCGCGACAGCCGGTCGCCTGGGTCACCGCCCGCAGCTGCAGCTCATCCTCGAAGAGCGCGAACAGCGTCGAGCCCGAGCCGCTCATCCGCGCCACGGCCACCCCCTCGACCGCGGCGAGGCGGTGGTAGACCTTCGCCAGCTCCAGCTGGTGCTCGAAGACTACGGGCTCGAAGTCGTTGGTGGAGAGCCGCGCAACGCCGTCCCAGGTCGTCACCGCGGCGAGCGGGTGCAGCGCCGCGCGATGCGGCTGCGTGGTGAGCGTCGAGCGCGAGGCGGCCAGCCAGCCATATGCCTCGGCGGTGTTCACCGGATGCGGCGGCAGGACGAGCGCCACGTCGCGCTCGGGGAGCGCGGGGAGTGCGAGCATGCGGTCGCCGCGCCCCCACGCCAGCGCGAGCGGGGCATCGCCGGTCAGGAAGGGGACGTCCGCGCCTAACGTTCCGGCGATCACCAGCAGCTCCGTCGCGGGCAGCGGCCGCGGGTTGAGCGCGTTGAGCGCGCGGAGCACCGCGCCGGCGTCGGCGCTCCCCCCACCGAGTCCACCGCCCACCGGGATGCGCTTCTCGATCTCGATCGTGAAGCCGCGCGGCCAGTTGTCGTAGTCGGCGTATGCCTCGGCGGCGCGCCAGGCGAGGTTCTCCTCGGGCGCGCCAAGCCCCTCCGCGGGCAGCGCCTCGCCCGTGCAGCTCAGGGAGCGATCGCTGGCGTCGCCGACCCGTACGACGACGTCGTCGGCGAGCGCGATCCGGCAGAACAGCGTCTCGAGGTCGTGGAACCCCGACGCCTCGCGGGCGAGGATGCGCAGCGCGAGGTTGATCTTCGCGTAGGCGGCGACGCGGGCTGCCGGCATCGCTGCCTAACGCTCGGCGGCGGCGCCGAGGTCGCCCATCTTCAGCCCGAGCCGCGCGAAGTAGACGGCGCCGATGACGGTGATCGGGATGAAGCTGAGGATGTGATATCCGATCGCCCAGGCGACGGCGAGGTCGGGGCCGACACCGTAGACGCCGAGGCTCTCCTTGGCGATCGCCTCGAAGACGCCGAAGAACCCGGGCGCCGAGGGGATCGCGACGCCGATCGCGATGATCCCCTGGACGAACAGCGCCGAGGAGAAGGGGGTCGCGATCCCGACCGCCTTGAAGCCGAGCCAGAAGGCGAAGGCGTTGCACAGCCAGTGGAGGATGGTCCAGCCGAGTACCGAGGCGAAACGTCGCGGCGCGCGGAGGACGCTCAATCCACTGGCGAAGGCGAGCAGGGCATCGCGCCCGCGCGCCTCGAGCTTCGGCGCGAGGCGCCTGACGAAGAACTCGAAGATGGTGAGCACGCGCGCGGGGAAGAGCACCAGCGCGTACAGTACCGCGAGCAGCGCGATCACCGCGATGATCCCGCCCCCCGCCCAGTTCGCGACGGGCTGGTTCGCGATCCGCGTCCCCGTGGGGAAGGCCGGATCGAGCATCGCGAGGAAGAGCATGAAGAGGATCACCACCGCGTCGAAGACGCGATCGACGGCGATCGACGCGAACGCCGCGGCGAAGCCGACCCTCGGTTCCTCGGTGCTCAGCGCGTAGGCGCGGGCGAGCTCGCCCGCGCGGGCGGGGACGATGTTGCCGATCATCATCCCGATCGCCGTCGCCCGCCAGAGGCTGGAGAAGGGGAGATCCGGCGCGACCGGGTCGAGGATGACACGCCACCGTCGCGCGCGCAGCGGAAAGGTCAGCGTCGCCGCGATCGCCGCGAGCACGAACAGGAGGATGTTCGACTGCTTCAGCGTATCGGCGACGACGCGGAAGTTGACGTCGTGCAGCGCGTAGACGAGGAGCGCGACGCTGAGCGCGATGCCGATCGCGCCCCGCCAGCCCAGCTTCATGTGTGGTACTGGTTGAGGATCACTCGCTCGCCGCCAGCTCGAGCAGGTCGTACAGCTGGGCGAGCTCGTCGGGCGAGGGGGTACGAGCGGCCGCGCGCAGCTCGTTGCGCAGCGAACGCGCGCGGTCGAGGGCGGCGCGGCCGCGGAAGAGCAGGGTCTCGATCGGGACGAGCTTCTCGTCGACGATCGGGACGGCGGCGCTCAGCGGGCGCTGCGTCAGCTGCGCGCCGAGGGCGTTGATCCCGCTGTCGAGCAGCGCGGCGAGGTCGCGGCCGGTCGGGGTCCGCGTCGAGCGGCCGCCGTTAGGCGTGGGGCGGCCGACGCCGGGCACCGGGAACTGCGAGCCGGCCGGCGCCGACGGCCGCGGAACGTTAGGCGGTGCCGCCGGAGCGCCGGGCATCGGCGGCATCGCCGGCGCCGGCGCCGTCCCGCGGACGCGGGCCAGCTGCTGCGCCAGCTGGTCGCTGCGCGAGTGCGGGTCGGCGAGGAGCGCGGACACCTGGCGCATCGCGCTCAACGCCGACGGGTCGAGCGCGGCGACCGCCGCCGAGGCATCGCGGATCCAGCTCGACACGTCGCGCTCGCCGAAGCTGTCGGCCGCCGCGCCTAAC
>DASSZC010000213.1:0-8014 GCA_035702925.1 Gemmatimonadaceae bacterium
CGAGCGAGCGTCGCATCATCGACGTCACGGCCGGAGCGCGCTAAGTGCCGACGCTCGACCGCGAGCTGCTTCGCCGGCTGCCGAAGGCGGAGCTGCACTGTCATCTCGATGGCTCGGTCCGGCCGGCGACGCTGCTCGACCTCGGCCGCGAGCAGGGGGTGGCCATGCCGGCGCCGACCGAGGAATCGCTCCGCGAGTACATGATCGTCCGTGACGCACGCTCGCTCGAGGATTACCTCGCCCGCTTCGACGTCACGCTCTCGGTGATGCAGACCGAGGCCGCCCTCGAACGGATCGCGTACGAGCTCGCCGTCGACGCGAGCGCGGAAGGCGTCCGCTACCTCGAGGTCCGCTACGCGCCCGTGCTCAACATCCGCCGCGGCCTCGCGTTAGGCGCGGCCGTCGAGGCGCCGCTGCGGGGGCTCGCCCGCGCCGAGCGTGAGCAGGGGATCATCGGGCGCCTGATCGTCTGCGGCATCCGGAACATGTCGCCCGAGGTCTCCCTCGAGCTGGCGCGCCTCGCGGTCGCCTACCGTCGCGAGGGCGTCGTCGGCTTCGACCTCGCCGGTGGCGAATCGGGGAATCCCGCGTCGCGCCATCTCAAGGCGTTCGAGTACGCGCGCTGCCACGACATGGCCTGCACCTGCCACGCCGGGGAGGGGGACGGCGCGGCCTCGGTCCGCGAGGCGGTGCACGTCTGCGGGGCGAACCGGATCGGCCATGCCACCCGGCTGATCGAGGATGAAGCGCTCACCGAGTACGTCAACGACCGTCGCATCGCCCTCGAGATCTGCCTGACCAGCAACGTCCAGACTCGGGCGGCCGCATCGTACGAGACGCATCCGCTTCGCCAGTACTTCGAGCGTGGGCTCAACGTCGTGCTCAACACGGATAACCGGCTGATGAGCGGAACGACGCTGGTCGACGAGTACGAGCACGCCTCGCGCATCGGCTTCGACTTCGACGAGCTGGCGCGGATGGCGCTCAACGGGTTCGAGAGCGCGTTCCTCCCCTTCGAGGAGCGCCGCATCCTCGTCGATCGCGCGAAGGCCGAGGTCGCGGCACTGCGGGCGGCGCCATGAGCGCCCGGCGCGACGCCGCCGCGACTGCACCTGCTGTCGCCTCAGCCGCCGCCGCCCGCGAGGCGGCCGAGCAGCTCGGCGACCGCCTCGCGTTAGGCAGCGCGCCGGTCGCGGCGATCATCCTCGGCTCCGGCCTCGGCGGACTCGCCGAGCGCATCGAAGGGGCGCGGCGTGTTCCCTTCCGCGAGGTGCCCGGGTTTCCGCAGGCGACAGTGCACGGGCATGCCGGGGTGCTCATCGCCGGAAAGCTCGCCGGGCGCCCGGTGCTGGCGATGGCCGGGCGCTTTCACCTCTACGAGGGCCACTCGCCGCGCCTCGCCGGATACCCGGTACGCGTGCTCCACGCACTCGGCGCGCCGACGCTGTTCGTGTCGAACGCGGCGGGGGGAATCAACCGGACCTTCGCGGCCGGCGACCTGATGGTGATCGCCGATCACATCAACCTGATGTACCGCAACCCGATCGAGGGTCCGCTGGAGCCGGGAGACATCAGGTTTCCGGACATGTCGGACCCGTACGACCGCGCGCTGCGCGTGAAGCTCCACGAAGCGGGAAAGAAGCTCGGCGTCCCGCTCCGCGAGGGGGTCTACGCCGGGCTGCTCGGCCCCGCGTACGAGACGCCTGCCGAAGTGCGCATGCTCGAACGGTCGGGGGCCGACGCCGTCGGGATGTCGACGGTGCCGGAGACCATCGTCGCTCGCGCGGTCGGGATGCGCGTCGCCGGGGTCAGCTGCATCACCAACCTGGCCTGCGGCCTGTCGCTGACCCCCCTCTCGCACGAAGAAGTGCTCGAGACGACGACCCGCGTGGCCCGCGACTTCGAAAACCTGGTGACCACGTTCGTCGGCGCGCTCTAGGAGCGCGCCGACGAAACGAGATCAGGCCAGCACGTCCTCGAGGATCGCCAGTCCCTCGGCGAGCTCCTCGCGCGTCGCGACCAGCGGCGGCAGCAGGCGGACGGTATGGTTGCCCGCGGAGCAGAGCAGCAGCCCCGCGTCGAGCGCCTTCGCCACGACCGTCCCGGCGGGCGCGGTCACGTCGATCCCCCAGAGGTAGCCGATGCCGCGCACTGCGCGGACCGTCGGCATGCGCAGCGACAGCGACGCGAGCTGGTCCCCGAGCCACGCGCCGTTCTCGCGAACGTGCGTGAGGAGCTCTTCGTCGGCGAGCCGCTCGAGCACATACGACGCGACGCTGGCGACGAACGGCCCGCCACCGAAGGTCGTCGCATGGTCACCCGGCTGGATCGTCTGCGCGATGTGCGAGGCGAGGAGCACGGCGCCCATCGGCAATCCGCCGGCGAGCGGCTTGGCCAGCGTCATCATGTCCGGCTCGACGCCGGCGTACTCGTAGGCGAAGAGCCGGCCGGTGCGGCCGAGCCCACACTGCACTTCGTCGAAGATGAGCGCGACACCATGGGCGCGCGTCAGGTCGCGGAGTCCGTGGAGGAACTCCTTCGACAGCACGCGCACACCGCCCTCGCCCTGCACCGGCTCGGCGATCACCGCCGCAACGGTCCCGCCGGAAAGGGCGACCTCGATCGCGGCGAGATCGCGCTCAACGATCGTGATGCCCGGGGCGAGGGGGCGGAAGGGCGCGCGATAGGCGGGACGGTCCGTCGCCGCCAGCGACCCGAACAGCCGGCCATGGAAGCTTCCGCGGATGGCGACGATCTCCGTCGCCGCGTCGCCGCGGGTGGTCCGCGCCCAGCGCCGCGCGAACTTGAACGCGCCTTCGTTCGCTTCCGCGCCCGAGTTGCAGAAGAAGACGCTCGAGGCGAACGACTTCGCGACGAGCGACTCGGCGAGCAGGCGTGCCGGCGCGGTGCTGTAGAGGTTCGAGACGTGGACGAGTCCCGCCTCGGTCGCCGAGCGCAGCGCCTCGATGAAGCCCGGGTCGCCGTAGCCTAACGCGTTGACCGCGATCCCGCTCGTGAAGTCGAGATAGCCGCGCCCCTCGGCGTCGAAGAGGCGGACGCCGCTGCCGGAGGCGATCTCCACCGGCTGCCGGCGGTAGACGGGAAGCAATGCGTCGCTCGCAGGCGGCGCGATGGGGGCGATCGTCATGTCAGGACTCCCTCTCCGTGCAACGTGAGTGTCGTACCCGCGCTCGCGTCGCGGATCGCCGCGGTTCCGCCGATCCGGACACGAGCCGTCCCACCAGCGAGCGCGCCGAGCGCGCTCGCCACCTTCACCGCCATCCCGCCCTCGGCGGCTCCCGACGCCAGCAGCGACGCGGCACCAGCGGCGTCGAGGCTGTCCACCGTCTCCCCGTCGCGGCGCACGCCGGCGACGTCGGTCACGAACAACAGCTCGGACGCGCCTAACGCGGCGGCGATCGCCGCCGCGGCGTCGTCGCCGTTGACGTTCAACGCCCCCGCTTCCCCCTCGGCGCCCGCCGCGAGGGGCGCGATCACCGGGAGGTAGCCCCCGCTGAGCAGCAGCCGGACAAGGTCGACCCGCACCGACTGCGGGCGCCCGACCCGGCCGAGGGCGTCGTCGAAGGGGGCAGCACGGAGCATCGCCGCGTCCTCGCCCGAGACCCCGACTGCCGGGACGCCGAGGGCACAGAGCGCCGAGACCATCCGCTTGTTCGCCGAACCGGAGAGCGCCATCCGCACCGTCTCGATGTCCTCGGCGCTGGTGACGCGCCGCCCGCCGACGAACCGGGGCGTCGCGCCTAACGCGCGCTGGAGCCGGTCGATCTCGACCGCGCCGCCGTGGACGACGCAGAGCGCGCCCGGCGCGGCGCGCCAGGCGGCGGCGATCTCGCCGACGAGCGCCGGATCTTCCTGGGCGCGACCCCCGACCTTGAGCACTCGCATCGCGGCGGGCGCGCTCATCGGGGGAGCCCCGCGCACTCGTCGAGACCGAGCATCACGTTCGCGTTCTGGACCGCCTGGCCACCGGCGCCCTTGATCAGGTTGTCGATCGCCGAGATCACGATCAGCGCCGGGCGCCGGGTGTTGGAGGCGACCGTCACGCAGACGCGAACGACGTTGCGCCCAACGACCTCGCGCAGCGACGGGGGCGCGCTCGCCACCTCGACGAAGGGCTCATGACCGTAGTCCTCGCGCCAGATCGCGGCCGGATCGCGCAGCGCCTCGGTGAGCGGGACGATCGTGGTCGCAAGGATTCCGCGGGCGACGGGGAGCAGGTGCGGGGTGAAGACGAGGTCCGCATCCGACCCGTGGCGCGCGACCATCGCCTGCAGCTCGGCGACGTGGCGATGCGCGTTGCCGACGCCATACGCCCGATAGTTGTCGGCGACCTCGGCGAACATCAGCTCCTTCTTCGGCGATGCACCGGCGCCGGTGACGCCGCTCGCGGCAGTCGCCGAGATCGTCGCACCGGGCGCGATCAGCCCCCGCTTGAGGAGGGGCGCGAGGGCGAGCAGCACCGCGGTCGGGTAGCAGCCGGGGTTGGCGACGACGTCGGCGCCGCGCACCTCGTCGCGGGCGAGCTCGGTGAGGCCATACGGAACGCCGGTCGCCCCCGATCCTGGCCGGAGGTCCGCCGAGAGGTCGACGACGCGCGCGCCCGCGGCGCGCGCCTTCTCCACCCACTGCGCCGAGACCCCATGGGGGAGGGCGCTGAAGACGACGCGCGCGCTGTCGAGCGGCGCTTCCTCGACCGGCATCACCGGGACGACGGTCGCATCGCTGGTCAGGAGCTCGCCGCGGGTGCGAGCGGTCGCGAACGCCAGCTCGAACGCCGGGTGGCGGTCGATCAGCTCGCAGAGCGTCGCGCCGGCGTAACCGGTGCCGCCGAGGACGGCGACAGGAATTTTATTCACTGATAATGCATAATAATTATGCAGCCGTTCGTCAACTCCCGGCTTTCGCTGGAAGCGTCCTCGTGCTAAGCTCTGCGCACCCCGCACCCGACGGCATGAGCACAGCGAAGCAGGACCGGCAGGCGACAATCCTCGAGGTCGTGAGCTCCCACGTCGTCGACAGCCAGGAGGAGCTGCGGCGACTGCTGCGGCAGCGCGGCTGGGACGTCACCCAGGCGACGCTCTCGCGCGACCTCCGCGAGCTGCGGCTGGTGCGCGTCCCGACCGGCGAAGGGCCGCGCTATGCGCCGGCGGGAGGGACCCCCGCTGACGCAGGGGAAAAGGCCGCCCTCGAGGGGCTCCTGCCGAGCCTCGTCATCGGCGTCGATGGGGTGGGGGAATTGCTCGTCGTGCGGACCGTCACCGGCGGGGCCCAGCCGGTCGCCCACGCGCTCGACAGCGAGGGGTGGCCGGAGGTCCTCGGAACGATCGGGGGCGACGATACCATCCTCCTCGTCTGCCGCTCGGCGTCGGCCCGCGAGCGGATCACCCGCCGGATCCGGGACATCGTCGGCGAATAGCCGGATTCGATGGCCGCGGGTCATTGACGGCGGCCCCCGTTGTGCTTATATATGCAGAGGTCGTGCATAGAAATTAAGCTCAACACGGGACGCGCCAATGAAATCGCCGCTCATCGTTCTCGCCTACTCGGGAGGACTCGATACCTCGATCATCGTTCCCTGGCTGAAGGAGAACTACAACGCGCGCGTCGTCTGTGTCGCCGGCGATGTCGGGCAGGGCGATGAGCTGGAGGGGGTCCGCGCCAAGGCGCTCGCCTCGGGCGCCGAGGAGTGCTACATCGAAGATCTCCGCGACACCCTCGTCACCGACTACATCTGGCCGATGGTCCGGGCCGGCGCCATCTATGGGCGCCGCTACCTGCTCGGCACCTCGATCGCCCGCCCGCTGATCGCGAAGCGGCAGGTCGAGGTCGCGAAGATGATCGGCGCCGATGCGCTGGCGCACGGCTGCACGGGGAAGGGGAACGACCAGGTGCGCTTCGAGCTCACCTACGCCGCGCTCGCCCCCGAGCTTCCGGTGATCGCTCCGTGGCGCGAGTGGGACATCCGCAGCCGCGAGGACGCGATCGCCTACGCCGAAGCGCGTGGCATCCCCGTCACCGCGACCCGCGAGAAGATCTACTCCCGCGACCGGAACATCTGGCACCTGTCGCACGAGGGGGGCTGCCTCGAGGATCCGGCGATCGAGCCGCCGCGCGATCTCTTCCAGCTCACCGCGCACGCCGATGAAGCACCGGCGAACAGCGAGGTCGTCACGATCGGATTCGAGAAGGGAACACCGGTCAGCGTCAACGGCGAGAAGCTCTCGCCGGTCGCGATCGTCGCCACCCTCAACGCGATCGGCGCGCGCAACGGCGTCGGCCGCATCGACCTCGTCGAGGACCGGATGGTCGGGATGAAGTCGCGCGGGGTCTACGAGACCCCGGGCGGGACGCTGCTCTATGCGGCGCACTCCGAGCTCGAGCAGCTCGTCCTCGACCGGCGCACCCTTGCCGCGAAGGACGTGATCGCCCCGCGCTACGCTGACCTCGTCTACGAGGGACGCTGGTGGACCACGGAGCGCGAGGCGTACGATGCCTTCGTGACCGCCACCCAGCAGCAGGTGACGGGTGAGGTCGCCCTCCGGCTGCGCCAGGGCGCGGTGCAGGTCGCCGGACGGTCGAGCGAGCACGCCCTCTACGACGAGCGCTTCGTCACCTTCGGCGAGGACGACGTCTACCAGCAGAGCGACGCGGCCGGCTTCATCCGCCTCTTCGCGCTGCCGTCGCGTGTCCGCGCGCTGAAGAACCAGGAAGCGGCGGCGCGGCACAACGCGTCGCGCGTGGAGCAGAACGGGGCGAAGCCGGACGCCGAAGTCGGCGACGAGGTCGAGGTCGGCCGGTGAGCGCGCCTAACGCGCCGGCCGACCAGAAGGTCGGTGGCACCGCTGCCGGCGGCGTTTCCGCGGAGCGTTCGCACAAGCTCTGGGGTGGGCGCTTCGCCGGCACGGCCGCCCGCGCCTTCGAGGCGCTGAACAACTCGCTCGCCGTCGACGCCCGGCTCTGGCCCTTCGACATCCAGGGCTCGAAGGCGTGGGCGATCGCGCTCTGGCACGCCGGCGTGCTCACCCTCGCCGAGAGCGACAAGATCTGCGGGGGGCTCGATGCGGTTGGCCGCCGGCTTGCCGACGGCGTCATCGCGACACCGTCCGACGAGGACATTCACACCCTCATCGACCGGCTGCTCCACGCCGAGATCGGGGAGGCCGCCTCGAAGCTGCACACCGGCCGGAGCCGCAACGACCAGGTGGCGACGGCGACCCGCCTCTGGGCGATCGACGCCTGCCACCGGCTCGCCGCCGTCGTCCGCGACCTCCAGCAGGCCCTCATCGAGAAGGCGGAGTCGAACGTCGGCACGCTGATGCCCGGCTATACGCACATGCAGCGCGCGCAGCCGATCAGCATCGCGCACTGGATGCTCGCCCATTTCTGGCCCCTCGAGCGGGATCGCCTCCGCCTGACCCACGCCGCGGCGTCGGCCAGCGTCCTCCCGTTAGGCAGCGGCGCCCTCGCCGGCTCCGGCTTCCCGGTCTCGCGGGTGCTGCTCCAGGGAACGCTCGGCTTCGCGGCGCGGGCGAAGAACAGCATCGACGCGGTCAGCGATCGCGACTTCGTCGCCGAGCTGCTGTTCGCGCTCGCGTTGAGCGCGAGCCACGTCTCGCGGCTGGCCGAGGACCTGATCATCTACGGGACGAGCGAGTTCGGCTTCGTCCGCTTCGGCGACGCGTTCTCGAGCGGTTCGAGCATGATGCCGCAGAAGCGGAACCCGGACGCGCTCGAGCTGGCGCGCGCCTCGGCGGCGCGGCGCCTTGGCGACCTGACGTCGATGCTCGGCCTGCTGAAGGGAATTCCCTCGGGGTACAACAAGGATCTCCAGGAGGACAAGGCGATCCTCTTCGGCGCGGTCGACGCGACGATGCTGGTGGTACCGGCGGTCGCCGGGACGATCCGCGACCTGCGCTTCGATACGGCGCGCATGCGCGCCGCGCTCGATCCGTCGATGATGGCCACCGATCTCGCCGATCACCTGGTCGAGCGC
>DASSZC010000162.1:0-6103 GCA_035702925.1 Gemmatimonadaceae bacterium
GCTCGCGGCGCCCGCAGTCCTCACTCCGCTCATTCGATCGCCTCCCGGGACGAAGGATCGAATGAAAACATTCCCCGGATTGGCGCCGAGCGGAAGTACGCGCTCCCCGATTGTTTAAAAGTTGCCGCAACCACCGCCCGACCGCCGTCGCCCTGCCGCTTTCGCCTTGCCGCCGTCGCTGACAGCTAACGGCTAATGGCTAATGGCTAACGGCTGCCGTTCTGGCTAATGGCTGCGTTCCAGGTGCCTCGCCAGGTACGGCGCGGTCCGGCTCTTCGCCGCGCCTGCGACCGTGATCGGTGTCCCCGCCGCGACGACGCGTCCTCCCTCATCCCCCGCGCCCGGTCCGATGTCCATCACCCAGTCGCTCGCGCTGACCACCTGCATGTCGTGCTCGACGACGACCACGGTGTTCCCCGCCTCGACGAGGCCGTCGAGCTGGCCGACCAGCTTCTCGACGTCCGACGGGTGCAGCCCCGTCGTCGGCTCGTCGAGCACGTAGAGCGAGTTGCCGCGCTGCATCCGCTGCAGCTCGGTCGCCAGCTTGATCCGCTGCGCCTCGCCACCCGACAGCTCGGTCGCCGGCTGGCCGAGCCGGAGGTAGCCGACGCCGACCTCGCGCAGCACGGTGAGCGCGCGGTGCACGTGCGCTTCATCGGCGAAGAACTCCCACGCCGCGTCCACAGTCAGCCCGAGCACGTCGGCGATCGACTTGTCGCGGTAGGTCACCTCGAGAGTCTTCGCGTTGTAGCGCGTCCCGTGACAGACGGGGCACGGCGCGTACACGCTGGGCAGGAACAGCAGCTCGACGCAGACGAATCCCTCACCCTCGCAGTTTTCGCAGCGCCCCTTCGCGACGTTGAAGGAGAAGCGGCCGACGTCGTAGTGCCTCGCCTTCGCGAGCTTCGTCGCGGCGAAGATCCGTCGCACATGGTCGAACAATCCCGTGTACGTCGCGAGGTTCGAGCGCGGCGTGCGGCCGATCGGCTTCTGGTCCACGCGCACGAGTCGCTTGATCCGCTCCATCCCCTCGACGATGCGCCCGCTCGTCCTCGGCGCGTCGTGCTCGAGCTCCTCACCTTCCTCCTCGGCCTCGGTCTCGTGCCCGAGGTGCGTGCCGACCAGCTCGACCAGCGCCTGGCTGACGAGGCTCGACTTCCCCGAGCCCGACACACCGGTGACAGTGGTGAGCACGCCTAACGGGAAGGCGACGTCGAGATCGCGGAGGTTGTTGCGCGTGACATCGCTCAATCGCAGCCACCCGGTCGGCTTGCGCGGCGTGTGTTCCGGGCGCGCGTCGCGACCGAACAGGTAGCGCGCCGTTGCCGAGCTCTTCACCGCCGCGAGGCCAGCCGGCGGACCGCTGTAGAGGATCCGTCCGCCATGCTCCCCCGCCGCCGGCCCGACGTCGACGATCCAGTCGGCGCGGCGCACGATGTCGAGGTCGTGCTCGACGACGAACAGCGAGTTGCCCGACGCCTTCAGCCGGTCGAGCGCGCGCAGCAGCGCCTCGGTGTCCGCCGGATGCAGCCCCGAAGACGGCTCGTCGAGCACGTATGCCACGCCGAAGAGGTTCGACCGGACCTGCGTCGCGAGTCGCAGTCGCTGCAGCTCCCCCGGCGACAGCGTCGGCGTGCTGCGCTCGAGGCCGAGGTATCCGAGCCCGAGATCGAGGAGCACGTGCACGCGCGCCAGCAGGTCCTCGGCGATTCGCTGCGCGACGATCGCCTGCTCGGGATGACGCTCGTTGAGCTGCGCGACGTCGCTGCCTTCGCCCTCAGCGATCGGAGCGAATATCTCGGCGAGGCGGTTGAGCGGAAGCCGCGACATGTCCGCGATGTCGAGCCCGGCGAACTTCACCGAGAGTGCCTCGCGGCGCAGCCGCTTGCCATGACAGGTCGGACACTCGCTGCTCACCATGTACTCCGCGGCGCGACGCTTCATCGACGCGCTCTGCGAGTTGGCGAAGGTGTGCAGCACGTGCCGCTTCGCGCTCGTGAAGGTGCCCATGTAGTCGGGCTCCTCACGCCGCTTGATCGCGCGGCGGACCTCGTCGATGGTGTATCCGGCGTAGACGGGAACCTGCGGCTGCTCCTCGGTGAAGAGGACCCAGTCGCGCGTCTTTTTCGGCAGCGACTTCCACGGGACGTCGACGTCGTGGCCGAGTGTCGTCAGGATGTCGCGCAGGTTCTGTCCCTGCCACGCGGTCGGCCACGCGGCGACGGCACGCTCGCGAATCGTCAGCGAGTCGTCGGGGACCATCGACTTCTCCGTCACCTCGTAGACGCGGCCGAGCCCATGACACTGCGGGCACGCGCCCTCGGGGGTGTTCGGCGAGAACCCCTCGGCGTAGATGATCGACTGCCCGCGCGGATAGTGCCCCGCACGCGAGTAGAGCATCCGCAGCAGGTTCGCGATGGTGGTGACACTGCCGACGGAGGAACGCGAGGTCGGCGACCCGCGCTGCTGCTGCAGCGCCACCGCCGGCGGCAGCCCCTCGATCTCGTCGACCTCCGGGATCCCCATCTGGTCGAACAGCCGCCGCGCGTACGGAGCGACAGACTCGAGATACCGCCGCTGCGCCTCGGCGTACAGCGTCCCGAAGGCGAGCGAGGACTTCCCCGACCCGGACACCCCCGTGAACACGACGAGCGCGTCACGCGGGATCTCGAGGTCCACGTCCTTGAGGTTGTGCTCCCGCGCCCCGCGCACGCGGACGAAGCCGGTGAAGTGCGGCTCGGCCTTCTTCGTCGTTCTCTGCTCGACCGTCGTTGCCATGAGCCCGCGTTGAGCGATAACCGGGCCAAATACAACCGGCTATTAGCCATTAGCCGTTAGCTGTCAGCGACGGCGGTTACCGCAGTCGCTCACAGCTAACGGCTAATGGCTAACGGCTGCAGTTCTAACGCGCGTCGAGAATCAGCTCCCCCCGCCGGGCATTCAGCGTGAACGCCCGCGTCCCGATCGTCGTCGCGGCCATCGTGCCGCCTAACGGCCAGACGCCGTCGCGCTGGACGAGCCACAGCCCCCCCGGATAGGCGAGCGTCGGGATGCGCTCCCCGCGGGCGCTCTTGTCGATGCGGCCGCTCTTCCGCAGCAGCATCGTTCCCGCTCCCGGGTCGAACGTCGGGGCGAGCTGGCCGAGGAAGTCGAGGCCGACGCGGGCGCGGTGCGACTCGCCGGTCGCGGCGAAGCTCGTCGGGACGTTGGTCAGGGTGAAGGGACCGACGTCCACCGAGAGCGCGACGCCCCCGATGTTGCGCCAATCGTTGTCGAAGGTCGCGGCGAACCGCTTCACCGACTTGCGCCGCATCCATGCCGTGTCGAGCGACATCCCCTGCACGCGCGGATCGATCGTCGCCTGGAGGGTATCGCCGCCGATGACGATCGTCACTTCGCCGAGCGAACCGCTGTCTCCAGCGGCGAGCGGCACCGTCGCCGAGTCGGGGCCGCTGATCGACGGCTCGTTCTTGCCGAGCCACTCGGCGCGCGCCCGCTGCGCATAGGGGAGCGGGGAGCCGGGGAGCGCCGACAGTGCCTTGAAGTCGCCGAGTCGCGCGTACACCGGCGCGAGGTAGGTACCGACGGTCTTCGGGTCGCCGCCGAAGAAGCGCGCTTCCTCCATCAGCACCGCGCCGATGCGCAGCGCGCCGCGAGCGGCGAGGTATCGTCCGAGGGCGAGCCGCGCGCCGGGATCACGCGGCGCGCGCCGCACCGCGTAGTAGTACAGCGTCTCCGCGGCGAAGACACGCCCCCGCCGCAGCAGCGAGTCGGCGCGCGCGACGTACTGCTGTGCCTCGACCGGGCGCGGGACGACGGAGACGCCAGCCACCATCGCGGCGGCGAGCGTCAGGCAGCGAACGAGCGAGCGGTTCTTCCAGCGATTCATCACGACGGCGGCGAAGGTACGTTCAGCCCGGGCTGGTGACGCCGGACCCCGCCGCCAGGCGCCGCTATCGCGATTTTCGCGGCGGGCTGATGGCGGCGAGCAGGTCCGCATCCGGGTCGAGGATCACGCGCGCCGGCGGCGCATCGAGATCGATCGGGACGACGATCCGGGAATCCTGCTGCGGCGGCACCTCGACCGTCGCCCGCAGGATCGACCCGTTCTTCCGTACCAGCTCGACCACCAGTGGCAGGCGAAAGTTCCCGAATCGCCGGCGCTGGGCTATCTGCAGATAGACGCGTTGCTCCCGCGGATCATAACTCCAGTGGGTGTCGAGCTCCGGATACCCCGGGCGCCGCAGCCACTGGTTGAAGAACCAGCCGAGGTCCCGCCCCGACGCCCCCTCGAGGGCGCGGCGGAGGTCGTCGCTCGTCGCGTTCCCATCGCGGTGTCCCGCGTAGTAGCCGCGCACCCCGCGGAAGAACACCGAGTCCCCGAGCAGCCGCCGCGCCATGTGCAGGACGTAGCCCCCCTTCTCGTAGCTGTTCGAGTTGAGGAGCGACATCAGGTCGGTCGCCGCGGTGTCGATCACCGGCCGGCTCGCGACGATCATGTTGTTGGCGAGGAGCCCGCCGCGGATCGCGCGCATGTGGGCCACCAGGGTGTCGCGCCCGCGCGAGCGCTCGGCCCAGAGCTCGGCGAAGTAGGTGGCGAATCCCTCGGAGAGCCAGAGGTGCGGCCACTCGCTCTCGGTGACTGCGTCGCCGAACCACTGGTGCGCGGTCTCGTGGGCGACGATCGACGAGCCGATCGTCCCGTTGCGGAAGAGCGCATCGGCGTAGAAGATCGCGGTCGCGTTCTCCATCCCGCCGAACCGCGTGGTCGACTGCAGGTGGGCGAGCTTCTCGTACGGGAACGGCCCGACCAGCGACGAGTAGAAGGCGACGATCCCCTCCGCTTCAATGAACGCCGCGGGGATCCCCGGCTTCGCGTCCTTCGCCAGGTAGAGCACCTGCTCGAGACACCCGCCCTCCTGCCTGGCGAGGCACTTCGTCGAGGCGAGCGGCTCGGCCCGGAGGGGGGCCGCGGCGAGCACCATCAGGTAGGTCGCGATCGGATGGCGCTCCTCCCACCGCCAGATCGTTCGCCATGGCTGCGCCGCGCTTCGCGTGCTGTCGGTGCGCGCGCCGTTGGCGACGACGGTGAGCTCGGTCGGGGCGTCGATCGTCCACGACACCGTCGCCTTGTCGCCGGGGCGGTCGACCACGGCGAGCCAGTGCCGCGCGCGGTTCGGCCAGTTGTCGCCGAACGCCTGCCACCGCCCCTCCGGATCGCGCGAGATGATCAGCCCGTCCGCCGGCGCGCCATGGTAATAGACGGCGACGCGCGCGCTGTCGGCCTCCGCGCCTAACGGTACGAGCACTCCCCCCTCGCGCGCGGCGAAGCTGCTCCGCGCCCCGTCCACCATCACGCTGTCGACGGGGAGCAGGATGTCGACGGCGACGCTCCGCGCCTCGGGGCGCGCCTGCACCAGCAGCGTCGAGACCCCGCTGATGACCCGCCCGGTGTCGGGAAGCGAGACGGCGAGGTCGTAGTGGACGACGTCGATCCCGACCGCCACCCTGGTCGCGGTTGGCCGGTCCACCCCCTGCGCGCCGAGCGCCCCGGCGGCGAGGGCGAGCAGCGCCGCGCAAGATCCCGCGCGCCGGTGCAGCATCGCTTTCATTGGCCGAGGTCGTAGACGACCAGCCGCGCCGGCTGCCCCGGCGTCTTCGCCGGAGCGTTAGGCACGAGCGCGGCGACGAACCGTCCCTTCGCCGTCGCGACGAGCGCGGTGCCTGGTCCGACGACGCGCTTCGTTCCCCGCTCGCTCACCACGATCCAGCCGTCCCCGCTCTCGATCGCCCGCGCCCCCGCCGTGATCGTGTGGCGCGAGGTGAAGTCGATCGGGATGCTGACGTCGAGCGTCGGGCCAGTGGTCCAGTCGACGGTCGCCGGCGCGTCGCTGGCGCTCGTCACCGCGTGTCCGCGGAGGTCGACCGCCAGCCAGTGCGGCGATGGCTCGGCGTCGCCGGCGCGCGCGGGGTTGGTCCCGACGAGCAGCGCGTCGCCGCTCGCGCTCCACCCGACGCGCCAACCGCCGGCCATCGGCAGCACCATCGCCGCGCGCGCGCTGTCCACCCTCGCGACGCCAAGGTCGTAAACCGCCGGCTGGGC
>DASSZC010000054.1:0-2134 GCA_035702925.1 Gemmatimonadaceae bacterium
CCGGCGCGGGGACCGAGGAGCAGGTGACGGTCACCCAGTACGACATGAACTGCCTCGAGAAGGCGGGCATGTTGAAGATGGACTTCCTGGGGCTCACGACCCTCACCGTCATCCGCGACGCGCTGGACAACATCCAGGCGCGCACGGGCATGCGTCCCGACCTCGACGCCGTCGACATGGCGGACCCGAAGACCTACCAGATGCTGCGCGCGGGGCGCACGACCGGCGTCTTCCAGTTCGAGTCCGCCCTTGCGACCGACATGCTGCGCGCCATCCGCTGCGACAGCTTCGACGATCTCGTGGCGTCGAACGCGCTGCTGCGCCCGGGTCCGCTCGACGCCGGGATGCACAAGGTGTATCAGCGCCGCAAGCGCGGCGAGGAGCCGGTGAGCTATGCGCTCCCCGAGCTCGAGCCGATCCTCAAGCCGACGTACGGCGTCATCACCTACCAGGAACAGGTGATGCGGCTGGCGCAGACGATCGCCGGCATCTCGCTCGCCGAGGCCGACGTCCTGCGCAAGGCGGTGGGCAAGAAGGACGCGGAGCTGATCAAGAAGGAGCTCGGCAAGTTCGTCGAGAAGTCCATCGCGCGCGGCTTCGATCGCAAGATCATCGAGGAGCTGGCCGGCCAGATCGAGACCTTCGGCCGCTATGGCTTCAACAAGTCGCACTCGGTCGCGTACTCGGTCGTCTCCTTCCACACCGCCTGGCTCAAGGCGCACTACCCCGCCGAGTTCATGGCGGCGATCCTGTCGTCGTCCATCGGCGACACGGATTCGGTGGTGAAGTTCATCAACGAGGCGCGCGAGCTCGGCATCGAGGTGCTGCCGCCGGACGTCAACGAGTCGGGCTACAAGTTCACCGTGCTCGACGCCAAGCGGATCCGCTTCGGGCTCGGCGCCATCCGCAACGTCGGCAAGGGTGCGATCGACTCGATCCTCGCGGCGAAGCGCGCGAAGCCCTTCGAGAGCTTCTTCGACTTCACGGATCGCGTGGATCTGCGCGCCTGCAACAAGCGCGTGGTCGAGGCGCTCATCGCGTCGGGGGCGCTGGACGGGCTGGGCGGACACCGCGCGCAGTACTGGACGGCGCTCGACGCCGCGATGCAGGAGTCGTCGCTCAAGCAGCAGGAGAAGGAGATGGGCCAGGTCTCGCTCTTTGGCGGGCCGGCCGACGGCGCGGGCGGCGAAGCCCACGCCCCGCGCACCCTGCCCAACGTGGCGCCGATGGCGGAGTCCGAGCGGCTCACGCGCGAGAAGGAGATCCTCGGCTTCTACATCAGCGGGCACCCGCTGGAGCCGTATCGCGTGGAGTGCGAGCTGTTCGCCACCCATACCGTGAGCCAGCTCGGCAAGTGGTCGCCCGAGCCGATCTCCATGGGCGTGGTGGTCACGGCGATCAAGCGCCAGATCAGCAAGCGGTCCGGCGCCGAGTTCGCCCGGTTGACAGTGGAGGATTTTTCGGGATCTTCCGAAGTACTGGTCTTCCCCGAGAGCTGGGGGCTGCTCGCCGACCGGGTCCGCAGCGACGTCCCCGTCCTCATGAAGGGGGGCTACTCGAAGCGCGACCAGGATGCCGACAGCCCCACGTTCATCGTGGAGTCGGTGACGCCGTTCGCCGAGCTGCGGCTCAACGGACAGGTGTCGATCGCGATCGAGCTCGCGCTCGGTGACGCGGTCACGGCGGAAGTGATGGGCGACGTGCGGGCCGTGATCGATGCGCATGCGACGCCGCACTCGGGCGCTCCGCCGCTCGAGCTCAGATGGAACGATGGCAATGGCACGCGGGCGCGGCTCAAGTCGCGTTCGCTCAGACTCGCGGCCACCCAGGCCGCGCTGACCGACCTGCGGGCGCTGCTCGGCAACGAGCGCGTCCGCCTCGTGCGCGGGAGCTGACACGGATGGCGACTGCGACCCTGGAGTTCGAGAAGCCGATCTTCGAGCTGGAGAAGCAGATCGACGAGCTGAAGAAGCTCGCCGACGAGCAACAGCTGGACGTGGGCAAGGAGATCGCCCCTCTCGAAGCCAAGCTCGTCGAGCTGCGTGAAGAGATCTACAAGAGCCTCACGCCGCTGCAGCGGGTGCAGGTGGCGCGCAGCAACAAGCGCCCCCTCACCGAAGACTATCTCCGGCTG
>DASSZC010000532.1:0-2651 GCA_035702925.1 Gemmatimonadaceae bacterium
ATGAGGCGATAGGGGAGCGCCTGCTTGCGCAGCGCCTCTTCCATCGAGCGGCTCTGCGAGTTGGTCCGGTAGAGGATCGCCGCGTCCCGCAGCTGCATCCCCGCCTTCGACTGGCGGCGGGCGAGGATCTCCTCGACGACGTAGTCGGCCTCGTCGCGGTCGTCGAGCGCGCCGGCGACGGTGATCGCGTCCCCCTCGGGGCGCGTCGGGCGCAGCGTCTTCCCGCGCCGCTCGGTGTTCGCCGAGATCACCGCGTTGGCGACACGAAGGATGCCGGGGGTCGAGCGGTAGTTCTCCTCGAGGCGGACGACCTTCGCGTTGGGAAAGTCCTTCTCGAAGTCGAGGATGTTGCGGATGTCGGCGCCGCGCCAGCCGTAGATCGACTGGTCGTCGTCGCCGACGACGCAGACGTTCTGGTGCTCGCTGCCGAGCATCTTCACGAGCTGGTACTGCGCGTGATTCGTGTCCTGGTACTCGTCGACGAGGATGAACTGGAACTTCGAGCGCAGCTCGGCGTGGAAGGCCGGGCTCTCGCGCAGCATGCGCACGGGAAGCACCAGCAGGTCGTCGAAGTCGACGGCGTTCGCGGCGCGGAACGCCGCCTCGAGGTCGTCATACACCTGCGACGTCGCCTTCGTGAACGGATCGTTGGCGAGCTTCGCGTACTCCGCGGGGGAGACGAGCGCGTTCTTCGCACTCGAGATCGCGGCGTGGATCGCCTTCGGCGTGAACTGCTTCGGCGAGATCGAGCGCCGCTCCATCACGCGCTTGACGACGTTGAGCTGGTCGTCCTCGTCGTAGATCGTGAAGCCGCGATCGCGGCCGACGATGTGCGGCGCCGAGCGCAGGATCCGCGCGCCGATGGCGTGGAAGGTCCCGGTCCACATCCCCGCCGGATTCTCGCCGAGGATGCGCTCGATGCGCTCGCGCATCTCGCCGGCGGCCTTGTTGGTGAAGGTGACGGCGAGGATGTGCCTCGGGTCGACGCCCTGGTGCCCGACGAGCCGGGCGATGCGCGAGGTGAGCACGCGCGTCTTCCCCGACCCGGCGCCGGCGAGGACGAGCAGCGGTCCTTCGAAGTGGATCACCGCCTCGCGCTGCGAGGGGTTGAGGCCGGAGAGGAGGGCGTCGTCGGCGAGAGTGTGCATCAACTGAAGATAATCTCGAACGTCGCGCCGCGGTCGGAGGGAACGACACGCAGAGTGCCGCCGTGCCACTCCTCGACGATGCGCCGCGCGAGGGGGAGCCCGATCCCCCACCCGCCCTTCTTCGTGGTGTACCCGGCGTCGAAGATCCGTGACCGTGCCTCGCGCGAGATGCCGGGGCCGTTGTCGCTGACGCGAACGCGAGCCCCGTCCTCGAGCGGCTCGGCGGAAAGCTCGATCACCCCGCCCCGCCCGCCGAGGGCGTCGACGGCGTTCTTGACCAGCGCTTCGAGCGCCCACTCGAGGAGCACGGCGTCGCCGGCGATCATCACCGGGCCGTCGGTCGCGTGGGTCACGATCCGGACCGCGCGGGCGAGGGTCGGGACGCGCGCGCGAAAGTAGTCGCCGACGCCGGCGACGAGCGCGGCGACGTCGACCGGCTCGCGCCGCGGGGGTCGGCCGATCCGCTCGAAGCGGTGCGCGACGCGGTCGAGACGCTCGATGTCCGCGCGCATGAGCTGCGCCGTCTCGCGTGCGCCATCGCCGACGTCGCGCTCCTCGAGCAGCTCGAGCCAGCCCCGGAGGCTGGAGAGCGGGGTTCCCAGCTGGTGCGCCGACTCGCGCGCCATCCCCGCCCAGACGCGGTCGCGATCGGCGCGTCCGCGGGAGCGGAGCGAGAAGACCCCGGCCGCGAGGAGGAGGGCGAGGGTGATCCCCTGCAGCAGCGGGTAGAGCTGCAGCCCGCGCACGAGCGGGGTATCGCCGAAGTGCACCATCCCGATCCCGCGCACGACGACCGGGTCGTTCGTCGCGTCGAGCCTCGGGACGTACGCGCGCACGCGCGGGTCGGTCGGCTCGGCGTCGAAGGGGAGGTTGGCCGCGGCGGTCGGGGTACCGTCCATCGTCGTGACGATGAGGGGGACCCCCGCCTGGCGAATCTCGTCGGCGAGCTGGAGGAGCGCGCCGGTGCCATTCACGTCGGTCGGGGAGTTCAGTCCGCGATAGACGTCGGCGTACATGCGGGCCGACCGTTTGGCCTCACGACGCAGCTCGCCGACGACGCGCTGCGTGTACGCGACGTACCAGGTGAGGAGGACCGCGATGCCGAGGGCGATGACGGCCACCGGCGCGCGGCGTCGCATCTCGCTAGCGGAGAACGTCGGTGCGGAGGTATGGCTGCAGCGCGGCGGGCACGCGGATGGTGCCGTCAGGCTGCTGGTGATGTTCGAGCAAGCCGATGATCGTGCGCGGGAAGGCGACGCCCGAGCCGTTCAGGGTGTGCACGAACCGCGGCTTCTCCCCGGGGGCGGGACGGTAGCGGATGTTCGCGCGGCGCGCCTGGAAGTCGAGGAAGTTCGAGCACGACGATACCTCGAGCCACTTGCCGACACCGGGCGCGAAGACCTCGAGGTCGTAGGTCTTCGCGCTGGCGAACCCCGTATCCCCACTCGCGAGGAGCAGCACGCGGTACGGAAGTTCGAGCAGCTGCAGGACGCGCTCGGCGTT
>DASSZC010000186.1:0-4553 GCA_035702925.1 Gemmatimonadaceae bacterium
GGACAGCTGCCAGCACTGTCACGCGTGCGACGATGGGCTCGAGCAGTACTGCGAAAAGGGGATGGTCGGCACCTACAACGGCCCGACGAAGGACGCCCCCGGCCACACCCTCGGCGGCTACTCGCAGCGTATCGTCGTCGACGACAAGTTCGTGCTCCGGATCAAGCACCCGGAAAAGCAGCTCGCCGCGGTCGCGCCGCTGCTCTGCGCCGGGATCACGCTGTACTCGCCGCTCCGGCACTGGAAGGCGGGGCCGGGGAAGAAGGTCGGGATCGTCGGCATCGGCGGGCTCGGTCACATGGGGGTGAAGCTCGCCCACGCGATGGGAGCGAAGACCGTCGCCTTCACGACGTCGGAGAAGAAGCGCGCCGACGCGAAGGCGTTAGGCGCCGACGCGGTGATCGTCTCGCGCAACACGGACGAGATGAAGGGCCACGCCGGCAGCTTCGACCTGATCATCAACACCGTCGCGGCGAGCCACGACCTCGATGCGTACACGCGGCTGCTGAAGACGGACGGCACGATGGTGCTCGTCGGCGTTCCCGAGGATCCGCACCCGTCGCCGGACATCTCGGCGCTGATCTTCAAGCGGCGCGCGATCGCCGGGTCGATGATCGGCGGGATCGCCGAGACGCAGGAGATGCTCGACTTCTGCGCGGAGAGGGGGATCGTCGCCGACATCGAGATGATCCCGATCCAGAAGATCAACGAGGGCTACGAGCGGATGCTGAAGAGCGACGTGAAGTACCGCTTCGTGATCGACAGCGCGTCGCTGGCGAAGTGAACGAGGCCGCCGCGGTTGCATCACGAGAGTCACCTCTCGCGACGGGCCAGGAACGGTGCGCCCGGTCAGACCCGAAAAGCTGAACTGCGATTTCGCGGATTTCGCTGATGTCGCGGATTCCAGCCGAAAGAACGGTCCGCGTAATCCGCGAAGGCGATCATAAAGGATCTGGCACCACCTGAGAGGGTGAAATGTCGATCCTCAACGCGCAGTGTGTCTGACCGCCGAGCAGTTACCCAACCGCTCCGTGCGCTCCGTGACTCCTGTTCATCAGCGTTTACCGTTGCGGACATGACAGCGGGAATGTTTACAGGAGTCACGGAGCACACGGAGCACACGGAGCACACGGAGCACACGGAGAATGCGGTAACGGCGGAACGTCTAATCGCCGAAGCCTGACCACCTTGTACTGGAACGTGAGATTCTGCCGGCCTGCCGCTCAGCATCCTCGTCCAAGCGGTGCCAAATCTTTGATAATCGACTCCGCGAAATCCGTGTAATCGCCGTTCCAGCCGTTTGATGCTCGCGAGCAAGGCAACGCTCCAGCACCACAGGGCGAATCGCTCGCCCTTCAGCCGACTACCTCAGCGCGCCGCGCCACTCGTCCGCCGCAGCGCAGAGCGGCAGGTCACGGATGGGGATCTCGCGGAGCTGCAGCTGCGGCGGCGCGAGGCGCGCCAGCGCGAGGGCGAGCTACCGGTTGATCGACGCCTTCGCGACGCTGCCGACGAAGTAGCCAACGGTGTATGTGGTCACCTGCGGGCCTCGTGAAGGAGAGTCGTCGTCGCTCACGACGCCGCAGTGCAAGGAGAACGCCGCGCAGGGTGCAGCTAGCGGGGAGACGTCAGCTTGGCGCGCGCCGCGTCGACGCTTTCCTGGATCTTCCGCTTCGAGGCGAGCAGCTTTCGCTGGGCGTTCCGGATGACGACGCGGATACGCTCGGCGGCGGCTGCCGCCGCGGGGGTGCCGCGTGTCGCGCCACGGCCCTCGGCAGCCCGAGCGCCGGGCGGGGGTGGTGGGACGAAGCGCGGTACAGCGCGGCGCGAAGTCGAGGATTTCAGCATACGAAGGTATTGGTCACGGGGAAGCTGCTGTCAGGTGAAGGATGCTCTCGGCTGCACGAGGTCGATGCGCGCGGTGACGGCGGACAGCGTCAGGCAGGCCTGCTCGTGCCCGATGCGCCGCGAGACGACGAAGAGCCAGGTCACGAGCGGGGCGATGAGGCCACTGGCGACGCCGAGCTTCGCGCCGATGACCGTCGCGAGCGATCCGACGGCGATCGCCGGCGACTGCTGCTTGAGCTCATCCCACTGCGCGCGCAGCTCTTCATAACGCTCGGAGTCGGTGCAGAGGAAGCTCCGGAACTCCCACTTCACCGCCTCCCAGAGGTCGGTGGTCCACTGTCCGGTCCCGGTCACCGCAACGCCGGCCGTCGGCGTGGCGGCGAGGAGAGTTCCCACCGCGTTCCAGTCGGTGCCGTTGCGCTCCAGCGTCTCGAGCGAAGTCCGCAGGTTCGACGGTATGTGCTGGAGAAGATCTCCGGCGTCCATTCCGTCCAGCAGCTGGCTCATGCCGCGACTCCGAGGCTCTCCTTCGCCGTTCGCAACATGTCGTGCAGGTAGTATCCGCTCGTCGCGATCGTGACGGAGATGTCGGTGGCGATCGGGATGTGGCCGACTCGCATCACCTCGGGCGGCGAGAAGGCGCCGCGCAGGATGCCGTGCACGATTCCATCCTGGCGGCCGATGACCGCCGATCCCGTCAGTCCGGGCTGGTCCTGGATCGACAGCACCAGCTCGTCGAACGTCACTCCCTCCAGCACCTGGCGGCGCGCGAGCGCGACGACGGAACCGGGAGTCCAGGTGTCGAGGAAAGATCCGACGGGGGCGAATGGATAACCGAGGACGACGATGTCGCTCCCGACGGCGATCTGGCCCGCGGCGGTGGCGATGCGCGGCAATGGTGTGTTCGGGCCGGTCTGCGCTTCTGCAGCGAGGATGACGATGTCGGCAAATGGATTGCTCGCGACGACCTGGGCAGCGAGCGCAGGGGTCTGGAACACCGGGTAGGTCTGCGGCAGCGCGCAGTTTCCCTGATGCGGCGGCACGGCGATCCGGATGTCATCGAACTCTCCGATGATGTGCTGCGCGGTACAGAACAGGAGATGGCTGCCGTGCTGCGCGACGAGAACGGCGGAGCCGACCAGCCGCTCCCGCGCGGCAACGGGAAAAACGAGAGCCATACATGAACCTCTAAGCGGATTGTGTTCACCGCTGGATCGTGCTCCCTATCCAGCGACCAGGCTCGGTCTCAGCCAGTCAACGCTTCCAGCAAGGATCACCCGATCATGCGCGCTCGCTGGGCCGGTGCCCGCGCGCTGGGTGAGCTTGGGTGCATCATCGTTTAGCGTGAGCATCAGCCACTCGATAACGCCGGCACGGGCGCGTCCCGCTCGCAGCATCGGCGTCGGCTGCTGATCGATCCCGGCGAAGATGATCCTGTCGTACGCCGGAGATTCCTTCTCGGGTACGCTCGGCCTCAGCCGCAGGACTCTCTCCTCGCGCGGGATGATCGCGCGCTCGTCAGCGTCAGGCACCCCGGCACCGGCAACGAGGCTCGGCGTCCGCGCGTCAGCGCGACTGCCGAGCATGGTCCAGTCGTTGGCTGGATTCGCTCCAGCGAAGGATACGGGCGTCCGATCTCCATCTCCGGGCGCGGCGATCAACCACTCGTCGCCGGCATCAGGTGCGCGCCCAGCGACCACGTCGTGCATCCGCTCCCCCTTGTTGCGCTGCAGAATCACGGGTTCCTCCTTCGGGTCGGGGCATCGACCGCCAACCATCCGCGTCGTTCCCTCACCCGCGCTGCGCGTGATTACCCACTCGGCTTTTGGCTCGCGGCGACCGATCGTGCGGAGAAGCTCGAATGCGCGAGCACCTTCGAGGATGACCCGCCATCCATCGGGCATGTCCTCCGGCCGGATCGCCCCGTCGGTGCGCTCGATTCTCTCCAGTCCTCGCTTGATGCCCATGGCAGCGACGGCAAAGTCGTCGCTCACCAGCGCCCGCGCCGGATCTGCTACCTCCGCCTCTCCCGTTACCCGGTTTGGCCGGAGCCAGGGCGACTTGAAGAAGTGCAGCATCGAGAACAGCTCTCCGCCCGCGAACTCCGGCCGCATCTGGTAGATGGCGTAATTGCCGTAGTAGCCGACGGGCCCCGCGGGATCGATGACCTGATCCAGCTCCGCCTCACGCCCCGTCGAGTAGGCGGCGAACTGTCCGTTCACGTTAGGCGCGTCGAGCCGGTCGCAGAGCTCCTCGATCGTCAGCGCGCCGCTCGACTCGAGCTCGAATCGCCACTCGAGCGGCACCTTCCTGCCTGCTTTCCGGTACCGCATGCTTCGCTGCTGCGGATCTTCGTGCTGCCAGATGGCCCGCTGGTAGTGGAGGATGTTGGCTCGGAGATGTTCGTGTAGACGTTCGCGCTTCGCTTCGAGCTTCCGGTCGAGCTGCGCGTTTCGCGCCTCGTGGCCGATCGTGTCCAACGCGTCGCGGAACGATTCGTCGAGAAGCACCTTCCCGAGGATCCAGTCGTGCCGCCTGACCCACGAGACGTCGATCTCCGCCGGCGACGGAAGCTTCTCGGCAACGAGGATGACGTTCTGTACTTCCGCGAGGCGGGTGAGCGGCTCGCAAGCGGCGGTGTCCTGCTCGGGTGCGAGCTCATCGCCGGCCGACGCCATCTTCCGCATGATGCCGGTGAGGCGCGT
>DASSZC010000145.1:0-2615 GCA_035702925.1 Gemmatimonadaceae bacterium
GCTTCGCGACGGGCTCCTCGCCAGCTACCGCGGCCTCGCCCTCCAGCCCGTGCTCGACTCGGCGCGGGCGGTGACAACCCGGCTCAAGGGCGCCAACCCGCGAACGTTAGGCATCGACGGCACGCGGCAGGCGGTGGCCGAGGTGCGGCGGACGATTGCCCAGGTGGACTCGGCGAAGCGGCGGGTCGAGGCGCTCGCCCGGGACGCGAAGACGAGCGTCGCGATGGTCGATGACGAGCTGCACGCGCTCGACGACGCCCGCCGCGCCGACTACGCCTTCGCCCGCTCGCTGCTCAAGCTCCCCTCGATCGAGGGACCCGACCTCGGCGGCGCCCTGTTCGGCGACGTCAGCATCGACCGCTTCCAGAAGATCATGTACTGGGCGGAGATGGCGCAGAAGTACGTCCCACCCGGGCTGCTGCCGCGCGAGAAGCCCGGCCCGAAGCGGCTGCGGATGGCGGGGAGCACCGTGTCGTTCCCGAAGGCGCGCGAATATCCCGACTTCCTCCTCAAGCGAGGCGACGTCGCGCTCGCGATCGGCGGAAAGAACGCGGCGACCGGCGACTACGCGGCGACGATCACCAACGTCACGACGATGCCAGCGCTCGTCCGCGAGCCGACGCGATTCACCCTGACGCGGCGCTCGACAGCCGGTGTCGTCGCGTCGATTGACTCGCGCGGGGTGCTCGACCACGTCGGCGGGCGGATCCGCGACTCGCTCGGTGTCACCGCGACCGGGGTGACGCTGCCGAGCTTCCCGCTCCCCGGACTTCCGATTCGCGCCAACCTCGGGGCGGGGAACAGCCGCATCGACGTGCTGCGGGTCGGGAACCGGATCGCCGCCCGCTGGACGATGCACGCGCCCGACGTGGCGTGGCAGCGCACGGGCGTCACGGCGGTGGCGGTCGCGCCTAACGGTGTGCGCAACCAGATGGAAGCGCTCGCCCTGCGCGTGATCGAAGGGGTGGACGACCTGAGCGTGACCGCCGACCTGACCGGTGACATCGCCAAGCCGACGCTCACCGTGCGATCGAATCTCGACCAACTGCTCGCCGAGCGGCTGCGCGCGGTCGGCGGGGAGGAGCTGGCCAAGGCCGAGACAAAGGTTCGCGCCCAGGTGGATCGCATCGTCGAGGAGAGGACGGCACCGATCCGGGCGAAGGCGGATTCCCTGCGGGCGGAGGGGGAGCAGCGCGTCGCCGAGGCGCGGGCGCGGCTCGACGAGGAGAAGCAGAAGCTCGACGAGCGGCTGAAAGCGCTGTTGAGTGCGCGTGGAATTCTCGGACTCCCCGGCACCGATTAGCGTTAGGCGCGGCTGCGTTTTCCTTTTGCCAGTGTTATCAACGCTACCGCGCCGATGATCACGGCGGCGGCGACGATCGTTCGGGGGCCGACGGGCTCGTGGGCGATGGCCCAGCCGAGGAGGACGGCGATCACTGGGTTCACGAACGCGTACGTCGAGACCTTGGCCGGGCTGCTCACTCGCAGCAGCCAGGCGAAGGCGGTGAAGCCGATGAGGGAGCCGAAGACGACGAGGTAGAAGAAGCCGCCGATCGATGCCGGTGTCGCCCGCGCGAGGTCGAGGTGGTGCCACTCTCCCGCGAGGAGCGCCCCGAGCCAGAGCACCGCGCCGCCGGCGAACATCTCCATCCCCGTCGCGAAGATCGGGTTGGACGGCAGGTCGGCGTCGCGCGAGTAGAGTGAGCCGATCGCCCACGACAGCGAGCCGAAGACGAGGACCGCCGCTCCGGCTGGATCGACATGCTCCCCGCCGATCGAGCCGGGTCCGATGAGAAGGACGATCCCCGCCATCCCGACCGCGATCCCGATCGCGACGCCGAGCGTGGGACGCTTCCCGCGCGGGCGCAGCCACTCGGCGAGCACCATCCAGAGCGGCACCGCCGACACGAGGAGCGCCGTGAGTCCGGAGGGCACGCGCTGCTCGGCCCACACCACCGCGCCATTTCCGAAGGCGAGCAGGAGTGCGCCAGCGATCGCGGCCGCGCGCCAGTTCGACGCGGTCGCCCGCGCACCATCCCGCCACTTCGACCAGAGGATGAGAATCATCCCGGCGAGCACGAACCGCGCGCCGGCCATCACGAAGGGCGGGATCGTCTCCACGGCGTAGCGGATCGCGAGGTACGTCGATCCCCAGACGACGTATATGGTCGCATACGCGGTGAGCACGAGCGCGCGACTCGGTACCTCCCTCTTCGCCGGCGCGAGCGGCGCGCTCACGGCGCGATGTTCACCGGATATCGTGGTCGACATGATCCATGAAAGCTCGACGGGCGCCGACCATGGGGCAACCCGGAAGCTGCTGGGTCGAGGTCAGTCACGGGTCCTTCTGCCGGACCTTTGACTTCCTGCAACGGTCAGGCGTTATGCGCCCGGCAAGCCCCAACAGTTGGAACTACGATTTCGCGGATTTCCCGGATACTGCCTCAACCTCGTGGATCGATCTCGGTGTCCCGGTCACTGTAAGCCGCTGGGACAGCGACCACGTCGTCGGCACGATCGGCGATGGACAGGGGACGATCCGCATCGACGCCGGCTCGGGCGGGGTGCGGCTGAAGAAGCGGCCGTAATGGCTAATGGCTGTCGGTCCCTTCGTT
>DASSZC010000083.1:0-2694 GCA_035702925.1 Gemmatimonadaceae bacterium
CGGATGACGCGATGCCTCGACGACGCGCCCGATGACGATCGGCGCGAGGTCGGCGCGCAGCGGGACGAGCTCCTCGACCGGCGCCACCCGCTCGGTGAGGAGGTCGCGCACCTCGGCCGGGGAGAGCGAATGCTGGACAAGGGCGCGCAGCCACTCGTGAGAGACGTTCATCGGGCGATCTGCTCGAGGAAGCGGACGTCCGAATCGTAGAGGATGCGGATGTCCGGGATCTTGTAGCGCTGCAGCGCGATGCGCCCCGGCCCCATGCCGAACGCCCACCCGCTGTACTTCTCGGGATCGACCCCTGACGCCTTGAGAACGTTAGGGTGCACCATCCCCGACCCGAGGATCTCCATCCACCCCGTCCCCTTGCAGCCCGCGCAGCCGGTGCCGCCGCAGAGGCGGCACTCGACGTCCATCTCCGCCGGCGGCTCGGTGAACGGGAAGAAGCTCGGGCGGAAACGTGTGCGCGCCGCGCCGAAGAAGCGCTTCGCGAAGTGCGTCAGCGTCGCCTTCAGGTCGACGAAGCTGACCCCCTCGTCGATCGCCAGTCCCTCGATCTGCGAGAACATCGGAGCGTGCGACGGATCGAAGAAGTCGCGACGGTACACGTTCCCCGGCACCAGCACGCGCACCGGCGGCGCCCAGCGCTGCAGGGTGCGCACCTGCACCGGCGAGGTGTGGGTGCGCAGCAGCGTCCCCTCGCCGAGGTACAGGGTGTCGTGCATGTCCATCGCCGGATGGTCGGCCGGGAAGTTCAGCGCCGAGAAGTTGTACCAGTCGGTCTCGGCCTCGGGGCCTAACGCGATGGTGAACCCGAGCTCGCGGAAGATCTCGACGATCTCGTCGATGACGAGGGTGACCGGATGCTTCGCGCCGCGCCACTGATGGCGGGCGGGCATCGTCGCGTCGATGGTGGGCCCGCCTGACGATGGCGCGAGGGCGCCCTCGCGATCGGCGAGCGCCGCCTCGGCGAGCGTCTTCACCCGGTTCATCTCCGCGCCGGCGGCGCGGCGGTCGTCCGCGGGAAGCGCGGGCAGCGCCTTCATCAGCTCCGTGAGGCGGCCACTCTTCCGCCCGAGCCAGGCGTTGCGCGCGGCCGAGAGGTCGTCGGCGGTCGCGGCACCGGCGATGGCGGCGAGCGCGTCCTGCTCGAGCTGGCGGGCGGTAGCGAGGAACTCCTGGAGCGTCACGGAGGGGGCGAGGTCGTGGAAGTGCGTCGGGAAAATGCGACGGCGGCGGGACGACCGAGGTCGCGCCGCCGCCGCCCGTGCAATGTAGTGCGTCCTGCGGGCGAGCGGCGCTGGGCGCCGCTCGCGACGATCACGCCGCGGGGAGGGCCGAGCGCGCCTTGTCGGCGAGCGCTCCAAACGACTCCGGATCGTGCACCGCGATGTCGGCGAGGATCTTCCGGTCGATCTCGATGCCGGCGAGATGCAGGCCGTTGATCAGCTTCGAGTAGGTCATGTCGTGAAGATGGGCCGCCGCGTTGATGCGGACGATCCAGAGGCGACGGAACTCGCGCTTCTTGTTCTTGCGGTCGCGATACGCGTAGCGCCAGCCACGCTCGACCGTCTCCTTCGCCGGCTTCCACAGCTTGCTCCGGGCGCCGAACGCGCCGCGGGCAGCCTTCATGATCTGCTTCTTGCGCTTCAGGCGCGCAGGTGTCGATGTAGCGCGAGGCATGAGTGCTCCTTACGCCTGAATGAGGCGCTTGATGTTCTTGATCTCGCCATTCGTCGTGAAGGTCGTGCCGCGGCGGAGGTTCCGCTTCCGCTTGGACGTCTTCTTGGTGAGGATATGGCTCTTGAACGCCTTGTTCCGCTTCACCTTGCCCGTTCCGGTGAGCGAGAACCGCTTCGCGGCGCCCTTGTGGGTCTTCATTTTCGGCATGTTACAGCACCCGATTATTTCGGCGTGAGAATCATCGTCATGGACTTTCCTTCCAACCGCCCCGCGCTCTCGATCTTGCCGATATCGGCGAGCTCCGTGGCCACCCGGTCGAGCACGAGCTGCCCCAGCTCCGGGTGTGCGACCTGACGGCCGCGGAACATCATGGTCACCTTGACCTTGTTCTTCTCTTCGAGGAAGCGCCGCGCGTGGCGGGTCTTCGTATCGAAGTCGTGATCATCGATCCCCGGGCGATACTTCACTTCCTTCAGCTCGATGACGTGCTGCTTCTTCTTGGCGACCCGGGCCTGCTTCGCCATCTCGAACTTGTACTTCCCGTAGTCCATGATCCGGACGACGGGGGGCCGCGCCGTCGCTGCGACTTCAACGAGGTCGAGCCCCAACTCCTCTGCCATGCGAAGCGCGGCGTCCACTTCCAGGATGCCGAGCTGACTTCCGTCCGCGCCGATCACGCGTACTGGAGAAATGCGGATCTGTCGGTTGACGCGAACGCGCTTCGTGGTGTCCTGAATAACCGTTACCCTCGCAGAGGAGAAAACAAAAACGCGGACCCACCGGGGAGTCCGCGTACGGCACGCACCTTCCCCGACAGCGGGAGGGCCGCGTGATTCACGTTGACTCCTGCAGCACACCCCGCGATGAAAGTGCGAGGGCCAGAGGGTGAGGACACCGCGAGGCGTCCTGCTTAGCTTGTTGTCGGGGCGAAAGTTAGGCGGGCGAAGCCGAACAGTCAAGGCAGGGCAAGGCGCCGTCTACACGAGCCGGGCAGCATTTCAATCACCC
>DASSZC010000021.1:0-2431 GCA_035702925.1 Gemmatimonadaceae bacterium
CTGCCAGCGCGACGTGAAAGTTGATCCGTTCCTCATTCAACGCCGACCGGAATGCGGAGAGGCTCCACGGATCGCTGAAGCTGGCGCGCTCGATCTCCACCACCCGGGCGAGATCACCGCTCGCCGCGAGGCGTATCACGACCGGCGCGTTCATCCAGTCGCGAGCGGCCTTCCGTGGTCCGTCTCCCACTTCACTTGCGCCTCCGCCAGACGTCCATAGGCTGGCTCCCACGCCGAGAGCGAGACCCGCTGCACGAGCGACGGGTGGAGACGGGCGAGTCCCCGCGCATGGGGCGCGCCGTCGAGCGGCTCCCCCGCCCCGATGACGAGTGCCCCGTGGTCCCGCGCCAGCGCCGGCACCGCCGCGCGCGGCGCAAGGTGAGGATCGCTCACCCTGACCACGACGCCCCCGCTCGATTCGATGACAGCGGCGTAGACGTCGCCGCGCATCGCGTCGAGAATCGCGAGGTAGCGGCCATCCGCGAGGACCGAGTCGGTGCCGGCGACGAGCAGCGCGAGTGACGGCACCGCGGCGAGCGGGAGATTCCGCGCGACGCAGATCCCCTTCGCCAGCGCGGCCCCGATCCGCAGCGAGGTGAAGCTCCCCGGTCCGCCGCCGACGACGACCTCCCCGACGTCGCCGATCGCGGCGCCGGCACTGCCTAACGCCGCTGCGATCGCCGGCATCAGCCGCTCCTCTCGCTCGCCGCGCATCGCGACCTCGCTGGTCGCGACCAGGCGATGGCCGGCGAGCACCGCGACCGTTCCCCGATACGTGCTGGCATCGATCGCCAGCGTCAGCTTCTCGCTCATCCCGCGAGCAGGACGCGACGGGAGTCGTCACCGGCCGCGTGCTCGAGGTCGATCGCGACGTGGGGCGGGAGCGCTCCCGTCGCCCGCTCCGGCCACTCGACGAGGACGAGCGCCTGGGACGACACGATCTCGTCCCAGCCGATGTTCGTCAGCTCGTCGGGCCCGCGCAGCCGATAGAGGTCGAGATGGTACACCGGCGATCGCGGGGCGTCATAACGGTGAACGAGCGCGAACGTCGGGCTGGTGACCATTTCCTTCACGCCGTAGCCGCGACAGATCGCCTGGGCCAGCGTCGTCTTCCCCGCGCCGAGGTCTCCGGCGAGCGTCACCACCAGCGGCGCTCGCGCGGTGCGGCCGAAGCGCTCCCCCCACGCGGTGAGCTCCTCGAGCGTCAGCGCGAGCCGCCCATTCGCGGCGAGCGGAGGAAGAGGATGCGGCGCGTGGCCGTCAGGCAAGTCCGCGCTCAACGCGCCGCCCGCCGCGGCGCACCGCCGCCGGTCTTCGGCTTCGCGCCACCGCCACCATCGGCGCGGGCCTTCAGGTCGAACAGCTCGTCACGCAGCCGCGCCGCGCCCTCGAAGTCGAGGTTTGCCGCTGCCTCGCGCATCGCCTTCTCCACCGCGACGATCGCCGCGGGAATGTCGATCGGCCCCTTCTCCTCGCCCGCCGAGAACTGCCTGATCTTCTCGGCGACGCGCTTCGGCTTCCCCTGGTCCTCGTCACGCTCGATGCGCGCGTCGGCGACGCGCGTGATGAAGCGCACCTGGTCGACGCTCTTCTTCACGCTCATCGGCGTGATGCCGTGATCGAGGTTGTGCTGGACCTGGATCGCGCGGCGCCGGCTCGTCTCGTCGAGGCAGCGCTGCATCGAGCCGGTGATCCGGTCCGCGTAGAAGATCGCCCGTCCCTCGATGTGTCGCGCCGCGCGCCCCACGGTCTGGATCAGCGAGCGCTCGCTGCGGAGGAACCCCTCCTGGTCGGCGTCGAGGATGGCGACAAGCGACACCTCGGGCATGTCGAGTCCTTCGCGCAGCAGGTTGATCCCGACGAGCACGTCGAACTCGCCCAGCCGCAGCCCGCGCACGATCTCCATGCGCTCGATCGCGTCGATGTCGGAGTGCATGTAGCGGACACGCACCCCCATCTGCTGGAGGTAGTCGGTGAGATCCTCGGCCATCCGCTTGGTGAGCGTCGTGACGAGCACGCGCTCCCCCTTGCGCTCGCGAATGCGAATCTCGTGCAGCAGGTCGTCGACCTGTCCGCGCACGGGACGAATCTCGATCTCGGGATCGATGAGCCCCGTCGGCCGGATGATCTGCTCGGCGACGACACCTTCGCTGAGCTGCAGGTCGAGCTCACCCGGCGTCGCCGAGACGAACACCGCGCGCGGCGTCAGCGAGAGGAACTCGTCGAACATCAGCGGGCGGTTGTCCAGCGCACTCGGGAGGCGGAAGCCATAGTCGACGAGCGTGAGCTTGCGCGCGCGGTCGCCGTTGAACATCCCGCCGATCTGCGGGAGCGTGACGTGCGACTCGTCGACGACGACGAGATAGTCTTCAGGGAAGTAGTCGAGGAGGCAGGCCGGGCGTTCGCCGGCCGCGCGGCCGGAGAGATGGCG
>DASSZC010000325.1:0-3641 GCA_035702925.1 Gemmatimonadaceae bacterium
CATTCAACGGTCCGATGCCGTCCCTCCGTTCGATCCCGCGATCTGGCATCTGTTCTAGCATCGTGTTCGTCAGCCTCCTCCTCGCCGCCGCGTGCATTCCGCGATACGGCTTCGCGGGGGGCGGCCTGCCGTCGCACATCCGCACGATGGCGATCCTGCCATTCGAGAACGAGACGCCCACCGCCGAGCTGCAGCGCGAGCTGTTCGACGCGATGCGCAAGGATTTCCAGCCTCGCCTTGGCGTCCGCGACGCGCCCCAGGAACGGGCGGATGCCATCGTGCGTGGCATCATTCGCACGTACGACGTCGACGTGCCCGTCTCCTATTCCGCCAATCAGGTCCAGGCCACGGCGGCGCGTCGCAAGCTGCAGCTCACGCTGGACGTCGAGATCGTCGACCAGACCACCGGCAAGACGATCTTCGAGCGCAAGGGACTGCGGGCCGAGGGCGAGTACGCGGAGCGAGATGAGGCGGGTGGCCGCCGCGATGCGATCAAGCGCATCGTCAACGACATGGTCGAGGGAGCGCAATCGCAATGGTGAGACACCGGGCCGGACGCAGCAGTCTCGGGTGCCTCGTGACGCTGCTCGTGCTCGCCGCCGTCGTCTACTTCGGCGTCAACGTCGGCGAGGTCTATTTCCGCTTCTATCAATTCCAGGACGCGATGCGGCAGGAAGTGCGCTTCGCGGCGCACAACAGCGACAACCAGATCCTCCGGCGCCTGCGGCTGGAGGCGGACTCGCTCGGCCTCCCCGAGGCGGCGGGGCTCGTCACGCTGCAGCGCGACGGTCGCCACATCGAGATGGAATCCGACTACTACGAGCACGTCGAGCTGCCGGGCATGGTGAAGGAAGTGCACTTCAATCCGCACGCCGAAGGCATCTTTTGACCGGCGGCGGGGCGCCGCGCGACCCCGCCGGCAAGGTGCATGACTGGGCCGGCGCGGCACGGTGGCGGGCCGCGCAGTCCGGACGCGTAGTGTTCACCAACGGTGTGTTCGACCTGCTGCACCCGGGCCACGTCGACGTGATCGTCGGCGCGCGGCGCGCCGGCGACCATCTCGTGGTCGGGCTCAACAGCGACACGTCGGTGAAGCGGCTCAAGGGGCCGGACCGGCCGGTGCGCAGCGAGGCCGAGCGGGCGTACGTCCTCGCGGCCTTCGAGGCCGTCGACTGCGTCGTGGTCTTCGGCGAGGACACGCCGCTCGAGCTCATCCGCCTCCTTCGGCCCGACGTGCTCGTGAAGGGCGGCGATTACCATGAGGGCACCATCGTCGGCGCTCCCGACGTTCGCGGCTGGGGTGGCGACGTGCGCGTCATTCCGCTCACCCCCGGTCAATCGACCACCAACATCATCCGGACGCTTCGTGGCCCCACCACCCGCTGATCCCGTACGCCTCGGCCGTGCCGCCGACGCGCTCCGTCCCGTCTCGCTGGAGCGCGCCGTCGCGGCGTATGCCGAAGGGTCGTGTCTCGTGTCCTTCGGGCAGACGCGCGTGCTGTGCACCGCGTCGGTGGAGGATGGCGTTCCCGGCTGGCGCCGCGGCCGCGGCGAGGGCTGGCTCACGGCGGAGTACGCGATGCTGCCGCGCGCCACGAAGACCCGCACGTCGCGCGAGCGCGGACAGGTGGGGGGACGCACCCAGGAGATCCAGCGTCTCATCGGACGGAGCGTGCGGGCCATGCTCGACGACTTCTCGTGGGGCGAATACACCCTCAAGATCGACTGCGATGTGCTGCAGGCCGACGGCGGCACGCGCACCGCGGCCATCACCGGCGCCTCGGTCGCCGTGTGCGATGCCTTCGCGTGGATGGTGGCGCAGGGAAAGCTCAAGCGCACGCCCGTGAAGCGTCGCGTGGCCGGCGTGAGCGTGGGCGTCGTGCGCGGTGAGCCGCGACTCGATCTGGAATACATCGAGGACGTCGTGGCCGACGTCGACATGAACGTCGTCACGAGCAGCGAAGGGCGGTTCGTCGAGGTGCAGGGCACCGGCGAGAACGGCACCTTCGATCGTCGGGAGCTCGACGTGCTCCTGGAGCTGGCGACGAAGGGGCTCGCCGAGCTGGATGCGCTCCAGCGTGCCGCGCTGGGCGACGTCGCGGGGTGACTCGGCCGCCGTGGATTCTCGCGACGCGGAACGCGGGCAAGCTGCGTGAGCTGCGCGCCCTCTTCGCCGATGCCGGGATCGATGTGATCGATCTCGACGCCGCGGGGATCGGTCCACGCGCCGAGGAAGAGGAGATCGAGGTGCACGACACCTTCGTCGACAACGCGCTGGCGAAGGCGCGGTACTATGCGGCGCGCGCGCCCGGACGCGTGGTGGTGGCCGACGACTCGGGGCTCGAGGTGCAGGCGCTCGGTGGCGCGCCGGGCGTGCGCAGCAAGCGGTGGAGCGCACGGGACGATCTGTCGGGCGACGCGCTGGTGGCGGCGAACAACGCGCTGCTCGTGGCGCGGCTCGACGGCGTGGCGGATCGACGGGCGCGCTTCGTCTGCGCCGCCGCGTGGTGCGACGGCGTCACGACGGAGGTGGCGCTGGGCGAAGTGGCGGGGACGATCGTGTCGCGCGGCGCGGGTGCGGAAGGGTTCGGGTACGATCCGCACTTCTTCGCGACCGAGCTCGGACGGACGTTGGCGGAGGCGTCGGTGGCGGAGAAGCAGCGGGTGAGTCATCGCGGGCGCGCGTTCGCGTCGCTGCTCGATCGCCTCCGGGCGCGCGGGATCGTGTCGCGCGGGAGTTGACCGTCGTGAAACGACGCGCTATTGTTTGGGTCTCATGCGGGGCGTAGCGTAGCCTGGTATCGCGCCTGCTTTGGGAGCAGGAGGTCCCCGGTTCAAATCCGGGCGCCCCGACCTGGCAGGAGCTCGCGGTAGGGGAGCCGACCTGTCGCGAACGAAGCGCCAGTAGCTCAGTTGGATAGAGCAACAGCCTTCTAAGCTGTGGGTCGGGGGTTCGATTCCCTCCTGGCGCGCCATGTGAAGGTGGAGCAGTGCGGTTCGTCGAGCGCCCTTAGCTCAATTGGTTAGAGCAACTGACTCTTAATCAGTAGGTTCTCGGTTCGATTCCGAGAGGGCGCACTGGCGGGGAGCCTGGACCTGGGCTCCCCGTTTTTCACGCCGGTGACCGAGGTGACCGGGTGCTGGTGGTGAACGGATGGGGTTGCGGAGCTGAGCGCCGCGGCTTATGATTCTCGGCTCCCCCGGAAGTTTTTTGGGGAAGCAGGCGGGAGCGTGACGCGACCGGTGTGGTGAGGGCGCGGACGGATCCTTGCAGGAACCTCGGTCGGGCGATCGCGTATCACTGGGGCGGTCGTCGGCGGGTCGTGAAAGCGACGCAATTGCCCTTGACGATCGAGTACGCAAACGGTATGATTAAAGGCTGTCACGGAAACGTGGCGCCAACTGAAGATTATCGCTGTTTGACAATCGAGAGTGGAATCAGAATGTGCGAGGCGAACTCGTAGTAGCTCGCGGTCTACAGGGGCCGTGAGCCGAGTTCAAATACCTGTACATATTCAATGATTCGGACGCGCTGTCTTATTGCGACAGCGTAAGACAGCAGTTCGGGTTATCGAGCTAAATATCAAAATCTCTTGGAGAGTTTGATCCTGGCTCAGGACGAACGCTGGCGGCGTGCTTAA